>DATGND010000298.1:0-15454 GCA_035306925.1 Bacteriovoracaceae bacterium
CCTTCTCTATGTTTAAATTCTGAGAATAGAATATCTCTTTCAGCATCACGAACTTTTTGGAAAATGATTTGCTTAGCTGTTTGAATATCAATACGAGTAAAACCAGGGTTTTCAATTTTAATTCCCAGTTGATCCCCGATCTCACAATCTTCATCAAGGCTTCTTGCTTGCTCAAGTCCAATTTCAACAATGGGATCTTTAACAGTGTCTACAACGTTTTTATATTGGTAAATTTCAACTTCACCATCTTCTTCGCTATAGCGAGCTTCATACTCACCTTGAATACCAAATTTTTTACGAGCAGTGACTAAGAAAGCTTGTTCAATAGCATGAACAACGACTTCTTTCTTAATTCCACGGTCTTTTCCAAGTTGTTCAATAACACGTGATAAATCTGAAAAGTTCACTCTCTACTCTCCTTATTTGACCGAATTCAAATCCGGATCTAAATTCACTTTTTTTATTTGTTTATAATTTAATTTTAGTTCGTAACCTTTTACTTCCAGAGAAAAGCCTTCCTCTCCAACCGAGATAAGTTTTCCTCTGAACTTCTTCTCACCTTTAATACCTTTAGGAGCTCCCTGCACTTGCTCTTCTGATAGATTGCCGGTGATCACCACCAAAACAATTTCATTTAAAGCAAGATGAAAGTGCTCTCTTGTTCTGACGTGACGATAAACTCCAGGAGAAGAAACTTCTAAAACAATATCCTCCGGAATCCACTCTTCTGTTTCAAACGCAGGTGAGAGCGCATGATCAACTTTGACACAATCTTCGATGAGAGCAGAGCCTGTTCGTGGATCTTGAATATAAAGTCGCACTAATGTCTGATTCGGAAGATATTCCAAATCATACAAACGGTATCCGGCCTCAATTACTATCGGCTCACACATCAGAAAAAATTTTTGTTCTAAACCAGTACGCTTAATATCAATATCCATAAAATAAAAAAGGATGGAATAAATCCACCCTTTTTCTCCACTAACAAAAAAACTCAAAATGAGTAGATACTTGTTTTAACAAAGTAATTACAAAAGTGCAATTTTTAACGATTTCTGACTCACTGAATCAAAGTCATTATCCAAGCATTCTCTCCATTCGAATAGAATCCCTTGGCAAGATGGATTTTGTTGAAGCCCATTCTCTCATAAAATCTCACGGCCGCAACATTAGATTCACCCACTTCCAAAAAAATTTCCTTTACCCCCAGCTTCTGCACTGACTCACTAAATAAAAGATCCGCCAGCCCCTTGTTCCGATGGGCAGGAGTGAGGTAAATTTTAAGTAAATGGGCCCGTTCATCCCCTTCAAGATGTTGAAATAAGATATAACCGCCTAACTCGCTTTCCATCTGCAAAACAAAGCAGTGCATGTAGGGCGCCAGATTATTCCAGCTGGCACTATCCCATGGATGGGGAAAGTCCTGATCAGCACTTATCACCCATTCAAGATCAGATGGAGTCAAAGACCTAACGATAGAATTCATGATGAAATTGCTTATCCAGGGATTCCATAAAAAGGTCAATAGAGCTTTTTACGGAGCTTGCATTCCGAGAGTCGCTTAACTGGCTCCCATATCGAGATTTTAGATAGAGCTCTACTTTTAAAACCTGATAGAAGGTGGTCTTCAAGCGATCTTTATAAAAAATATCCTGAGAACACTTATTCACTTTCATGGCTTCAATCATTAAAGCATTAAGTTCCGGGGTAATTTCGGCCCGTTGATCACTTGAGTAGCGGATAAGCTTAAAAAATAATCGAAGTTTTTTAAGAAACTCTTCCTTTTCATAAAGGTATTTGCTGATTTCTCGTGTCCCCTCTGGAAGCTTTGTCAGGAAGTTTTGCCAGTCTTTAATGAAGTTCTTTCCGAAATAATTATAGGTAATGGAGTCCGGATAAGCGCAATCTAGTGCCTTAAAGTTTCTTAGATAGAAATGGAGATCACGAACGGAAACGGTTTTATCAACGACTTTAAAAAGAAAGCGATCAGAGGTTTGTGAAAAACCTCTGATCGGTAAACAAACAAAATTAAACAGGAGAAGAAATTTCGATATTTCCAATATTGTTACGTTTAACAACTTCATTTTCTTTATGGAAGCGAGCATTTACTCGAGGGTTAAAGGTATAACCATCTTTTCCTCTAAGGATATACTGACGCTTAACTCCTTTCGGTTCAATAAGCTTTCTCAAACGAGAGATACTTGTATAGATCAGTTTATCATGGATGAGCGGATTGTACTCATCTTTCCAGATCATACGAGCAAGGTCTTCCTTATTATAGTAAGTCCCCGGGTTTTGGGCCAATAAGAAAAGAATTTCTAACAGAACAAATCGATGTTTGAAATCGATGATTCCCAGATTTTTTTCGTGAATGATTCGGTTATGGCGATCAAGATAAAGATCAACACTTGAGTCATTTACATCTTCTACTTCCATCAGCACTAACTGCTGTAAGCGTTTAAAGTTAGACTCATCCAAAGAGTTTTGGGCCATATTGAAAAGCATAAGGGCCTTACTAAACTCACCCATTTTTTTAAAGGCGATTCCTTTATTGAGTAAGACATAGTTATGCATATTCCAGCAGCGTTTTGAGTGAAGGAGTTTCATTGAAAGATCATAATGCTCTAGAGAACCTTGATAATCCCCCTGATCTCTTAAAACGTTGGCCCAAAGAAGATGCATACTTCCTTTTAGGTACCCTTTTTTGAGGATCGTAAGTAGTTCATTTAATTGAACAAGATATGAAAGAGCATCTGAGAAATTCTTCATCTGATAGGCATTGGTGGCCATCGCGTGAAGAGATTTTGCCATTAACTCCGGCTCATTCTCAGACTGGGCTTTTCTATAGGCCTGATTGAAATTTTTCTGAGCTTCTTCAAACTCACCTTTATAAGTGTTTACGACTGCTGCATTATAAAAATATTCTGCTGTTAATGAAGAAAGGCTGGCAACGGCTTGATTAAGAAGTTCTTCTGAAAGCTCAATATAACGGTGAGCTTCTTTTTCATTTAAACCTTCCGAATAAATTCGGATAAGGAATCCATAAGTTTTAAAGACCGCAAAAGCATCCTGGGGCAACTCACTTTTTGTTAAGGCTAAGAGAAATTGCTCTTCTGCGCGCTCAAAGTCTGCCTTATCGTAATAAATCTTGGCCAATCGGTAATAAGCCTGTCCCTCTACGCGGGATGAGTCTTCTGGTAAATGTGCGAGAAATTTATCATCTTTTTCGAAGTCTACTACTGCTTTTCTCATCAATGATTCTACTGATGGTGTTTGAATAGTATCCATTGGCCCTCCAAAGCTTGATCTTATAAACAAACAATAAACTTTTAGATCAAGTGGTGGGAGTTAAACCCCATCCCTTACAAAAAAGCAAGATTAAGCGACTCAGCTATCCACAAAAGCTAAAATATCAAATTATTCCAATCAGTTATAAAAGTACCATGAATGTAAGTTTTTCCATAAAAAGCCTCTTCGCCCTCACCTTCTGACAATGATGTTTGAAAGCTTAACTCGTTGATAAAACGCTGTTAGATTGGTAGAGTTAAGCTTCTTTTTAGACACTCGGAACGGAGAGCCCAATGGCAAAGTATGACCTCGATACAATTAGACACTCAACAGCCCACTTAATGGCCCAGGCCATCATGGAACTGTTTCCTACGGAGCCAGTTCAACTAGGTATCGGACCAACCATCGAAAATGGATTTTATTACGATATCGATATGCAGACCCGTCTAACCGAGGAACATCTGACACAAATCGAAGATAAGATGAAAGAGATCATTAAGCGTGATCTTCCTGTTATTCGTCACGAAGTAAGTCGCGAAGAAGCTTTACAACTTTTTGCCGAACGTGGGCAGGCCCTTAAATGTGAGCTGATCCGTGATATTCCAGAGGGAGAAGTCATTTCTTACTACACGCAAGGTGAGAAGTTTTTCGACCTTTGTACTGGACCACACGTGGAGAAGACTTCTCATCTTCCTACTTTCTTTAAACTTCTTCACACTGCTGGTGCGTACTGGCGTGGTGATCAGAATCGTCCAATGCTTCAGCGTATTTATGCTGCTTGCTTCAACTCTAAGGACGAACTAAAAAAACACCTTTTCCAAATGGAAGAAGCTAAAAAACGTGACCATAGAAAACTTGGTAAAGAGCTTGAGCTCTTTATCTTTGATCCTGTTGCTCCTGCTTCCCCATTCTTTATGCCAAAAGGTGCTGAGGTTTATAACGGTCTTGTGGAATTCATGAGACGTATTTATAAAAAGTACGGGTATCAGGAAGTGATTACTCCACAAGTTCTTGATGTGGATCTTTGGCATACTTCTGGTCACTACGAGAAGTACAAAGAAAATATGTATTTCACGCAAATTGATGAGAGAGAGTTCGCACTTAAGCCAATGAACTGTCCTTGTCACATGCTCATGTTCTCTCACCACCGTTATTCCTACCGTGATCTTCCTCTGCGCTTTGCTGATTTTGGTCGTCTTCACCGCTATGAAAAATCTGGTGTGGTAGCAGGACTGACTCGTGTACGTACGTTCTGTCAGGATGATGCTCACATCTTCATTTCCAGCGAAGGGATTCAGGAAGAAATCAAAACACTCATGGATATGTTCTTCCATGCCTATAACCACTTTGGTTTTGATAAAATCAAAATAGGCTTCTCTACTCGCCCTGAAATGCGTGTAGGAAGTGATGAAGCCTGGGATCAGGCCGAAGCTGCTCTCAAAGCGGCCTTGGATGCTTCTGGACGTGAGTACTTTATTAACGAAGGTGATGGTGCCTTCTATGGACCGAAAATTGATATTCAAGTATCAGATGCTCTTGGACGTTACCATCAGCTTGGAACAATTCAGCTCGACTTCCAGCTTCCTGATCGTTTTGACTTAAAGTACACCAACGATAAGGGTGAGATGGAGCGTCCTGTTGTTATTCACCGTGCTCTACTTGGTTCACTTGAACGCTTTATTGGGGTTTATCTTGAACACGTAGGTGGTGCTTTCCCATTCTGGCTTGCTCCTGAACAGGCCGTTGTTATTCCAGTGAAAAATGAACTTCACCTGGAAGCAGCTAAAGCCTTTGCTAAGAAGTTAAATAACCTGGGCTTTAGAGTTCGTGTCGATGATCGTAACGAATCTATGGGTCTTAAAACTCGTCAAGCACAAACAGGAAAAATTCCTTTCATGTTAGTTCTTGGTGATAAAGAAATTGAAGCCTCTACTGTTGCTGTCAGAAAGTATGGAGAGCAAAAATCAGAAGTTATGCCTCAAGCAAATCTCATTGAGCTTTTCCAAACACTAGATCTCGAAAAAGTACCAGCGGCTCTAAGAGAGGTTTAATTTGAAACAAAAAAATATCCTCCTCCTTTGTGGAGGAGGAAGCTCTGAACATGAGATTTCTCTCCGTTCTGTTAAATACTATGAAGACTGCTTGTCTCAAGTCCCTGAGTTCAACACCATAAAAATCGAAATAGACAAACAAGGTCAGTGGGTTGATAGTACTGGCAAAAGATATCTTCTTGATGGAAAACGCTACCTGCGTGCCTTTGCTCAAGACGGAGATCCAGGCATCCTCATTGATGTGGCCATCCCTTGTATCCATGGATACCCGGGAGAAACCGGTGATCTTCAGTCCTACTTTGAGATGATCAATCTTCCATACTTTGGTTGTAACTCCGAAACCTCCAAAATGTGTTTCAATAAAATAACGACCAAGATGTGGGCATCTGCTTTAGGAGTGGTAAACACTCCGTATATTTTTGTTTCAGAAAATAATGAAGAAAGCCTCGAGAAGGTTATTAACTTTCAAAAAACCAATGGTGATATTGTCGTAAAAGCTTCAAACCAAGGTTCATCAGTAGGCTGCTATATGATTGCGGCCAATGAAGATGTAGCCCCTGCCCTTAAAGAAGCTTTCGAACTCTCTCCTTTTGTTCTTATTGAAAAAAGACTTAGACCCCGTGAGCTTGAAGTCTCTGTTTATGAATTTGACGGTAAACTTCAGGTCTCTTACCCTGGCGAAATTGTTACTCCCTCTTCTACCTTCTATACCTATGAAGAAAAGTACTCTGCCAGTAGTGAATCTAAGACCTATGTTCGAGCTGAAAATATTTCTGAAGAACATGTTAAAACGATCACAGACTATGCGACCAAGCTTTATCATGGTTTAAAGATAAGGCACTTATCTCGAATTGATTTCTTTCTAGATAATGATGTGATCTATTTTAATGAAGTGAACACTTTTCCGGGTTCTACTTCTATTTCCATGTTTCCTAAGATGCTTGAGGCCAATGGCCACTCTTTTAAAGAATTTTTAATTCAACGAATCTCTCACCTCTAATCACTTTAACAATATCCCCTGAAAGCTTGCTTTCTGGGGATGCCACAACGAATATCTAAAATATGGAGAATGGCACATAGATTTGTGGTGATTAAGCCCCCCTTTTTTATCAGACAAAAAAAATCCCCTAAATTCCTCAAAAAAAGGGAAAAAGTTTACCTAATCTTAGGCGATTATGACATTACTACTTCCCTTTCAAGTTTTAGGTTAAAATGGGAGTGATGATAACACCGAAAATACAAAGCTATACTCAACATCATAAACTGGGGCTTAAGCTCAATCCGATTCTGGTGGGAGAACTTTATCTTGCCAAAAAAGTTACACATCCCGTTTATGTTTTTAAAGACTTTCACTTTTGTGAAGTTTTAACGGCCGGTGGTGTTCCTAATAAGGAACTGATCAATCTTTTGATTCGAAACTCTCATCGTGAAGTTTACGTATCTAATGAAGATATTAATCAGATCAGAAAAAACCTTGAGCATGCTCTCGTGAAGGTCACTCGCTCCTTATCTGTTGGTGATCCATTAGAGAATGGACAAAAAGATATCAAACTTCTTTCTCTTAATTTAGGGGGGCTATATCAAAACCCTCATGATGATGAACTTTTAATGCTTCAATTTCAAAGCACGCAAAACTTAGGAAAGTTTTTATTGGATAATAAGAAGCTTCATTCTTCTTTTTATCACAATCTTACTAACGAAAGTTTTCACTTTACTCTCTCACAACCAATGCTCTCTTCACTCATGCTGTTATCGTTTTTACAAACGATACATCTTTTTCATGACCGGGAAATTGAAAATCTTTTTTTAGCGAGTTACTTAAAAGATATAGGACTCTCAATTATTCCTCAGGATAAGTATGATCAAATGAATCTGACTGATCAGGATCAAAAATTATTTGCAGATCATTCCGACTTTTCGTTCGATCTCTTAGAAGGACGAGTACCTCTTTCAAAAAACTATCTAACCATTATTAAGCATCACCATTTTTTAAATAACCGATTATTAGAGTTGATCAATAAAGCTCCACGACAACCATTACTTGATACCAACACCATTCATGGAATTGAGAGTGTTCTTGTAGGTGTCTTCGATATGTTTGTTGCGATGACGAGTGACCGACCATATCGCAAAGGTATGAGTCCTTTTCAATCACTCGAGCTCATTAAGAAGCTCATGGCCGATGACTACCCTCAAGAATTCAAGGCGCTTGTGATATTTATTAGACAGTTTTTTAAAAACTAACTTTTCAAAGCGTGATTCTTTTCCCAAAATTTAAATAATCGAACAAACCATTTAAGATCTGAAACCAGGCATTCTAAGGAGGGAATCATGGCTCAAGAGATTAGTCCACTAACCGGTATTATCGCAGAAGAAAAAGTCGTTATCGACTTTGGCGAATTTGAAGGAAAATCTGTTTTGGAAATTGCTGATACTCTTCCTGAGTATTATGAGTTTCTCATTAGTCAAAAAGATTCAGGAAACTTTTCCATCAAGAGAACAAAAGATAAAATTTATCGTCTCTACTTGCATCAGTCTCATTTAAACTAATCATTATTTTTTAAGGCCACAGATGTGGCCTTAAATTTTTCTAAATACGACCGTCTTCTTTTAACTTCTCTAAATGTTTTTGAATATTTTTCCGAGCGTAAGGATGAAGCTTAGGATTAACTTCTGCATAGAGTTCATTGAGAATATCATCTTCACTTTTATTTTCTTGATAAAGCTTTAAGATCTGCTCTTCGCGAAGACGACGATGTTCAAGAGTTTTTTCTAGAATATAAGTTCCACCAAGTCCTATTCCATGAGAAGGAAAAATAACCTTAGGAGAGAGAGCAATGATTCTCTCAAGAGTTCTCATATACTTTCTCATGTTCCCCTCTTCTCCACCAATCACCACTGTTCCGATTCCTTGAAAGAGATCCCCTGCAAGAAACCAATTAAGTTTTTCAGAAGCTAGTGCAAGTTGTCCTTCATCATGACCAGGAATTTCATAAACTCGAATTTCTTGCCCCAACCAATGAGTTACAACATCTCCTTCTTTTCTAAAATGGAGACTGATGTCTTGAAAATAGTGAGGATGCTTCTTCTCAATTCTTTGAAAAGTATCTTCGCTTAATGAAACAGGAATATTGAGTTCTCTTGCCAGAACATTAGAATACTCAAAGTGGTCAGGATGATGATGAGTAAGAAAGATTTCATCAACACCAAATTTTAAAATAGTATTTTTAAACTTCTGGTACTCGTCCATATCCTTAGGTGAAGGATCAATGATTATTTTATGATGATCCCCTAATAGAAAAGCATTCGTTCTATTGGCCGGAGGAAGAGTATGAGAAAGAGGCATAATTTGAACAATGCCTCTTAAAGGTTCAATGTAAGGAACTTCTGTATCCGCATCGTAGACAACATTTAAATTTTCAATAGTCGAAAGATTTATGTTTTCTCCTAAATCCACACAGGTTTTTCTAATAGGAGGAACGGCCAGAAGCTCACCTCTTTCAAACTGATCCCTAATAGTATGAGCATTAAGCCAATAATGAGCTTTCGCTTCATTAGCGTCAACAACCATGGCAGGTTTATTCTTCAAGCGAAAGCGCATGAAGTGAGTGGCAAAGCGATAAGGATTAAAATCCGGAGTGATAGCAACCCCTAAGTGATCTATTCCTGTAATCTCACCTTTTTCAATTAAATCACCTAGATCAATCCCAAGCTCTTCCTTTCCTTCTCTGATGGCCGCTCCTAAAAACAAAGGATCTTGACCGAAGCTTTGCTCTATTGAAAAAAAAGCATCATCTTTTTCAACTTTTCCTCCAGGAAAAGAGATGTAGCCTGGAAAAGCTTTCAAATAGTGTTGCCGCTCAATGAGAAAAATCTCATCTCCACAAGTTAAAATGATCGAGACAGCATCTATTATTTTACTCATAGAGAAGCACCATAAACTTCCGCAAAACGCTTATAACGAACATCTCTATAGCCTTTGATGCTATCAAGTTCTCTCAGCCTTTTTGAATCAAGACCATTTAAAAGATCCTGGCGGATAGTCGAATTGATCTTTTTCTCTTTAGCATGCCATGTAGTTAGAAGAATTCTTAAAATTCTTAGATGTCTCATAATATTGAGCATCCAAGGCTTAGGAGAAAAATCAAATTCAATCTTCTTATGGCCAATATCAAAACTTGGCCGATTGATATGTTTAACCTGATAAGAAGTTCCTAGATTGTAATAACGATGAAAATCCTGATTCGTTTTTAAAGGAGAAATCATCGCATGAGAAACGAAGACCTCATCTTTAATGAAGTAGGTTCTCACCAGTGTTCTCAGAGCAATGATAAAGTCTTGCCCCTGATACTTCTTCTTTAATTCCAGGCAATCCTGATAGAATGAATTGAGGCTCTTCCCCTGATCAAAAACAATTAAGTCATGAAGATAACGTCTGATATGTTCTGCTGGCACTTCTGAAAACTTTTCAAGAAATAATTTTTCAAAAGCCGTGAAAGTATTTTCAAAACGATCTTTACTTTGCCAAGGGTAACTCACCATTTTAACACTTTCCATAATGAGGTCCCTAGTTTGATCAGCTTTTTCCTCTATTTCGATTGGAGATTGAATATACATACGCCCCATATGAAAGGCTTTCCAGTTATTTTCAAACTCTGCTCGAGGGGTTGCTCGTTTAAAAGCGTTCTCCATATCTTGAAGAGAAAACGGAATAAGCCCTTTTTGGAAGGCAAGTCCCAAGACCATGGCCGAAGCATAAACAGGACGCCCTAAATATTTTTCTGAAAGTGACTTCATAGGAGCAAAGATAACTCTCTCTCCTAACTTCTCTGAAAGACTTTGACGAAGAGAAGCTTCACTCTGTACATCCTTATCAATCCCGCGGTCCAGAAGAATCGATAATGGAATCTGATAATTATAATCACAGATAAGAATTCCTTCAGGAGAAAGATAATCAACAGCTCTTGCTCCCTCTAAAAGGTCTGGAGATAACACTACATCGGCCATATTAAGAGGGACAGTCGGACCATGAGACCTGGTTTTAGGATAAATCGAGATATGACTCATAACCGAGCCATTTCGTTGGGCCAGCCCTTTTTGATCTACGAATTTAAAGTCGAGATCATCTCTTCCGGCCATCTCCGTACTAGCTTCTGCCAGAACACGTGAAATAGTTGTTACTCCTGAACCGCCTACTCCGATGACAATAGCGCGATAAGGATCGTTCTTAGAGATTTGCTCTAGATCTTTTTTAACTTGCGGAAGAGGCACCTCTTTGAGTTCAAAAGATGATTCCTCTTTGTATTTAGTTGGATGATAGTCACTCACCTCTACAAGCTCAAAACTTGGACAGACCTTAATTTGGGTACAGTAAGAATCGGAAACACAGATTTGTGGATCAATCGTTACTTTAGCTCCGTAAGCATCAAAAGTCTGCGAAAGTCCCGGACAGCCAGTCATCTCTACACACTCGCGACAGTCCTCACAAGCAAGGGTATTGATCTGATAAAACTCTCGTTTCTTTTGTGTTCCTGTTTTAAAGATCTCGCGTTCTTCTCTTTTCTTTCTTCCGTGGAAAGTCAGTCCACACTCTTTATTAGAAACGATGACCTTTACACCAGGTCTAAGAACAAGTTCGCTTAACAGATTTTTATAGAAGTAGCGATCCGATGGATTGACTTCAATGGCCTCTGCCACTTTCATCGTTTTCACCACGTCCAGCATATTTTGTCGTGGTCTAGTAGAACCATCAACACTCACTCCGGTTCGTGGAGTGACCTGATGCCCGGTCATGGCCGTATTATCATTATCAAGAAGAATATAAGTAATGTTGTGTCCTAGCTGAACGGAGTTTGAAATAGCCGTTAAACCTGAATGAAAGAATGTGGAGTCCCCCATCAGGACAACCGAAGGATTGGTCGTAAAAATATCTGTACCGGCCCCTAAAGCTCCCCCTTGTCCCATAGCTGAAAGGTCATGCATTTCTTTGAAAGGTTCAAGAAATGATAATGAATAACAGCCCACATCTCCGTGAGAAATAAGATTAATATTTTTATCTTGAAGGGCGCGGCGAACATCTTTCATGATTGAAAGCGTTTCTCGATGAGGGCATCCAGGACAAAAAGTTGGAAGACGTTTGGCCACTTCAATATTAAGTTTAAAAACTTCATTCTCGCATTCAGCTTTTTTAAACGAAAGAACATCGAAAGCAAGATTGAGTTTCTTATAGATATCATTGTAAGTGAGTCCTCCCCAGGCGCTAAAGCCCTCGAGAGTATCACTAAACTTCTTCCCTAAGACTTTTAATGAAAGATTATAGGTAGCAAGAAGGTTTTTAATTTCTCCTTCAAGAAATCCCCTTTTCTCTTCCACGACGATGACCCCTTTCTTATTTTGTAAAAACGAAAGAAGTCTATCCTCAACCAGAGGATAAGAAGCTCCCACTTTATAAAGAGCGACACTATCAATAAGCTCAGAATCTTCCAGAACCTGCTTGAGTGTTTCAAAAACAGCTCCTGCACTGATGATGGCAATCTCTGAGTTTTCATCGCCAAAAGTTTTATCAAGATTTAAATCTTTGAGGGCCTTAAGAACTTTTGGGAAACGATTGTTGATCATTTCAATATCGGCCATCAGTGAATTCGGCGGCACCATCACATTGCTTGAGAGATTAAAATTTTTAGGTTCCAGAGTGACTGCTTCTTTTTGAACCTCTTTTATTTCTCCAATTTCAACTCTCCCGCCACCTTCGGCCAGATTGGTTGTTAGAAGGAGCCCAGTATAGACACTACTTTTTTGTGAAAGCTCTAAGGCTTTTCCCACCCAGTCCTTGAGTTCCTGAGGATTAGATGGTTCAAGGAAAGGCATATGCAGATGCTTAAATAAGAAGCGAGAATCAGCTGGCGTCGATGTTGAAATGGACCAGGGATCATCCCCTACCGCCACGACCACCCCAGAGGGACCAGGATTAGCGAAGTTACCTACAGATAGAGCATCACTTGCTACATGAAGCCCCATAGACTTCATAGCAACGAGAACGTTTTGTCCTGCTAATTTGGCACCACCGGCCATGGCTGCAGCATTGGCCTCAGAGTTAGCTAGAACGACTTTGATGCCTTTTTGCGCTAGCTCTTCTCTTGATTCAAAAAGGATGTTAAAAAAATCAGCAAGTGGTGAACCGGGATAACCTGTATAAAGCTCAAAACCAGCTTCAAGTGCCCCTTGAATTAGTAATTCGTTGCCATTCAAAATTTTATAGCTCATGGTCATCCTGTTTTATAATAATAATGTTTTCAAATTAACATAAATGAGATGGATTAAAAAATGGAAGAAAGAGATAATATCTTAATTGCTCAAACTGTGGCCATCCTAGTTGATGGTAACAACATTGAAAGATCATTAGAGTCAGAATACGGCAATTCTCACATCATGATCAATTTCGACATTCTTATCCCCAAGTTATTGAGAACTCGTGGACTCAATAGATTAATTTATTTTAGAGAAGGAAAAAACATTTCCTCCAAACTTGCTGATCGACTCCATTCCAAGTATTTTGGCTCAGTACGTCCATGTCATAAATCAGCTGATATTCCTCTCTCTATCAATGCTACTCAGCTAGCAAGTAAAGTAGATGCCATCATCATCTTATCCGGTGATTCTGACTACGTAGAGTTGGTCAGACACCTAAAATCGGAAGGGGTCCGAGTGGAAATCTGTGCAGTTGAATCAACCACAGCACAAGTTTTAATGGAAGAAGCTGATTATTTTCATCCTATTGTCTATGAGGATTGTTTTATTCTTCAACCTACTAGTCAAAAAAAGAAAGTGAGTCGTAAAAGAAAACACTAATTTTGACAAAGCCCAAGCATTTATTTCAAGATGATTTATATACTAAATTTTAGGAGTTTTTTATGGAACAAAATCCTGCCGGGTTAAAAAATATCGATCACCTGGAATTTACCGTGGACAGTCTATCTAGTCCCACTGTTGCTCTCTTCAACAATATGGGTTTTGCCAAGACTGCCGAGTCAGATGACTCTATTCTGTACACTCAAGGGCAAATCAGATTTTTAGTGAAAGGTTCCCAAGATGAGAATGCTCTTTCGCGTAAATATTTCAAGGCCCATGGAGAAGGTGTAAGTAAGATTTCATTTACGGTAGAGAGTGTAGAAAAAGCACTGGATGTTACTCTTAAAAATGGCGCTAAACTTATTATCGATTATAAAGTTGAAGAAACTGAACATGGACCAGTTAAAACCGCTGCTATTCAAGGCTTTGGTGATGTTATTAACGAGTTCGTAGAAAGACCTCTTCAGCAATTTCGTCCAGGGTTTAAAGCTATTGAAACAGACGCTTCTGCCCGTCCCCTTAAAACTCGTGTTTCAAGAATTGATCACCTGACTAACAACGTTCCTCTAGGGGAAATGGACCACTGGGTTGAGTTCTATAAAAGAACTTATGGATTCATTGAGACTCGTTACTTTGATATCAGAGGATCAAAAACAGGTCTGAATTCGAAGGTTGTGCAGTTACCTGATAACTCCATTATCATTCCGATTAACCAACCTGAAAAAGAAGGTAGTAAGTCCCAGATTCAAGAATTTCTTGATTTACACAAAGGGCCAGGAGTTCAGCATATTGCTCTTATGACTCCAGATATCATTTCTACGATTGGAGAACTAAGACAAAGAGGAATGGAGTTTTTAGACACTCCATCAACTTACTATGAGGCCATCCCAACAAGACCGTTTACAGTTGAAGAAGATCTTAAGGTTTTAGAAGACTTAAAACTACTCGTAGATGGAGATGAGAAAGGCTATCTCCTTCAAATCTTTTCACAAAATGCCATTGGGCCTCTTTTCTTTGAGTTTATTCAAAGAAAGAATCATTGGGGCTTTGGAAATGGTAATTTCCAGGCACTTTTTGATGCAATCGAAAGAGATCAAGAAAGAAGAGGATATATCTAATAAACAGGGCCGAAAGTTTCGGCCCTTTTTAGTTGATCTTGTTTTGACATCTCACTCTGATAACAGTTACCGTTTATGCTAAATTGAATAAGTATTTAGCGGAAATAAAATGACTGAGTATCAAAATATTCTTGTAGAGAGAAACTACCGAAATCACCAGCACATTGCTTTGGTGCAATTAAATAGGCCGAAAGTCCTCAATGCTCTTTCAACAGACCTCATGCAGGAACTTTTAGATGCCTTTCTCTCCCTTGAAGATGATCCTTCCATTCGAGTTATTATTCTAACTGGTAATGAGCGTGCTTTTGCGGCCGGTGCAGACATCGCTCAATTGATGAAAGCAACTCCTATTGATCAAATCAATGACAAACGTTTAAGAATCTGGAAACAGTTAAGCCTTATCACTAAGCCTGTTATAGCTGCTGTTAATGGCTTTGCTCTGGGAGCAGGTTGTGAGCTGGCCATGAGCTGCGATTTTATTATCGCTGGAGATACTGCTCAGTTTGGACAACCAGAAATTAATATCGGGACTATACCTGGTGCAGGCGGAACACAACGCCTTACCCACGCTCTTGGAAAGTCAAAGGCCATGTTTCATATTCTGACAGGTCATATGATAAGTGCTCAAGAAGCCTTTAACGATGGACTAGTGGCCAAGGTTGTGCCGAAAGAGTCTCTTCTCAATGAAACATTTGAAGTCGCCAAAACTATCGCGAACAAGGCTCCTATAGCCGTTAAACTTGCAAAAGAAGCAGTCAATGCTTCTTTTGAAATGCCTTTAAGGGAATCCATGGATTTTGAGCGTAGAAACTTTTATCTGACTTTTGCATCCAAGGATCAAAAAGAAGGCATGAGTGCTTTTATGGAAAAAAGAGCACCTGTGTATAAGGGAGAATAAAATGTTTGAGTACATTGAAGTCAAAAATGACAATCAAACATGTATCATCACTATTAATCGTGAAGCTGTTTACAATGCTCTTAATAGAGATTCAAAATTTGAGATCATCAAGGCCATTCGTGAGGCCAACAAAGATCAGGACATTCGCTCAATCATTTTAACCGCAAAGGGAAAGGCGTTCTGCTCAGGACAAGACTTAAATGACAGAACTGTAAATGATCCTAACCAAAAAGTTGATCTCGGTAGAACTC
>DATGND010000299.1:0-7360 GCA_035306925.1 Bacteriovoracaceae bacterium
AATACGAATAATGTAGTGGCCAGGATACTTGGTGGAGCGAAAGAGAATGTACTGGAAAGCTACTGAAAAAAGAGTAAAAAGTTTTTGTTGGGGGAGATGTAAATGGGGCTCAAAGCACTCTACTAAGGTTTTTACTGCTTCGTATAGTGTTGATTTATCTAGATCCTTCTTCATAGTCATGACTTCTTTTTTCGTTCAAAAATCATATTTTGGCAACAAGCAAAACTTTATCTAAGTAAGGAAAAAAATTGACGACTACCCAGACCTTACTTTATGATGCAGGCTAAAAATTTGTGTATAAGAACTAACTAACACCATTTGGAGTACAGATGAGTATTGACAAGAACTTGAGCAAAACCAGAAACATTGGTATTTCTGCTCACATTGACTCTGGTAAGACAACAACTTCAGAGCGTATCCTTTTTTATTGCCAAAAAATCCACAAAATTGAAGACGTTAAAGGTGGCGGTGCTGGTGCCACTATGGACCACATGGACCTTGAGCGTGAGAAAGGGATTACAATTGCTTCAGCTGCTACAACTGTAGAGTGGCATGGTATCGATAAGAAAGGTATCCCGTATGCTGAAGGTGATGGAAAATCTGTAAAGATTAACCTCATTGATACTCCGGGACACGTGGACTTTACGGTTGAAGTAGAGCGTTCACTCCGCGTACTTGATGGTGCAATCTTAGTTCTATGTTCTGTTGCTGGTGTTCAGTCTCAGTCAATTACTGTAGACCGTCAGATGAAACGTTACCGCGTTCCTCGTATCGCTTATCTAAATAAAATGGACCGTATGGGTGCTAACCCTTACAACGGTGTTAAAGCTCTTAAAGAGAAGCTTGGTCACAACGCTTGTCTTATGCAAATCCCTATCGGAGCAGAAGATAACTTCAAAGGTGTTGTAGATCTCATCACTATGAAGGCTTACTACTTTGATGGTGCTAACGGTGAAATCGTTCGTGAAGAAGAAATTCCTTCAGAACTTCAAGATCAAGCTGCTAAAGCACGTGAAGAAATGCTAGATACAGTTTCAGCTTTCGACGATGCTATGATGGAAGCTATCCTTGAAGGTCAGGAAGTTTCTGAAGAGCAAATCCACGCTGCAGTTAAGAAAGGTGTTCAAACCCTAGCTTTCACTCCAGTGTTCATGGGTTCTTCTTTCAAAAACAAAGGTATTCAGCTAGTGCTTAACGCTGTTGCTCGTTACCTTCCATCTCCAGTTTCTTGTGAAAGATCTAAAGCGATCGATTCTAACACTGGTGAGAAAATTGATCTTCTTCCTGAATACGATAAGCCACTTGTTTGTATGGCGTTCAAGATTACTGACGAGCAATTCGGTCAGCTAACTTATACTCGTATTTACCAAGGTACACTTAATAAAGGTGCTACTCTTATTAACACTCGTACTAAGAAAAGAGTGCGTGTAGGTCGTATCGTTCGTATGAACTCTAACGACAGAGAAAACATCGACTCAGCATCAGCTGGGGATATCATCGCTATGATCGGTGTTGACTGTGCTTCAGGGGATACATTCGTACAAGAAGACGCAGGAATGGAGCACATCTCTTGTGAAGGTATGCACGTACCTATTCCTGTTATCGAGCTTTCAATTAAAGCTAAAGATAAGGATCACCAAGCACGTATGTCTAAAGGTCTTCAGCGTTTCCTTAAAGAAGACCCTACGTTCCACCTTTTCACAGATGAAGAATCTGGAGAAACTCGTATCGCAGGTATGGGTGAGCTTCACCTTGAAATCTATGTTGAGCGTTTAAAGCGTGAGTATAAGGCAGAAGTAGAAGTTGGTGCTCCACAAGTTAACTACCGTGAGACAATCCGTTCTGAAGCTAAGTTTGAGTACACTCATAAGAAGCAAACAGGGGGATCTGGTCAGTTCGGTAAAGTTGCTGGTTACATCAAGCCTCTTGCTGAAGATCGTAAGGAAACTGAGGATCAAGTATACCGCTTCAACAACGAGATTAAGGGTGGTGTGATTCCTAACGAATTCATCCCTTCTTGTGACCGCGGTTTCCAAGATGTTATGAACAAAGGACCTCTTGCTGCATTCCCGGTTATTAACGTTGATGCTTACCTACAAGACGGTCAGTACCACGATGTGGACTCTTCTGATATGGCCTTCCGTATTGCTGCTCGTATGGCAATGAGAGAAGCTATCAAGAATGCAGATCCTGTACTTCTTGAGCCAATCATGAAAGTAGAAGTTGAGACTCCACAAGAGTACCAAGGTTTCGTAATCGGTGACTTATCTTCTCGCCGTGGTGTAATCATTGGTTCAGAAACTAACGATGTTGGTGATGCTATCATCAACGCTTACGTTCCTCTTTCTGAAATGTTTGGTTACGCAACTGAACTTCGTTCTGGTACAGCAGGTAAAGCTGGATACTCAATGGAGTTCGCGAAGTACGATCCATGTCCTTCTCACATTCAAGAGAAGGTTATGGCCGAGCGCAAAGAAAAGCTTGCTGAACGCGATTAATAAAATTTTCGCTCTCTCGAGGGACCCTTTCTGGGTCCCTCGTTTTATTCTCTAAACGAAACGTCTTGTATTAGTTTATCTAATATGTCATATTAGCAGCATGATTGAAACATCCATGCTCCAAGTGCTTATCGCACTTTCTCATAACGAAACCATTTCCAAGGCCGCCGAAGAACTTAATGTTACTCAAAGTGCAGTATCTCAGGCCTTAAAAAACCTGGAGGCCAAAGTTGGTATCCCTTTAGTTACTCGCCAAGGAAAAGCGGTCAAGCTCACTGAGGATGGTCATCGTCTGGCCAAAGTGGCCAAGACTTTTACTAAAAAACTTCAGGACACTATAGAACAAATTCATTTGGAAAATAATGAGATCAAGGGGGCCTTAAGAGTAGGTTCCCTCTATGGTCTTGGTAAGACATGGCTTTCTAATCGTATGATGAGCTTTATTGCTGAACACCCTCAGCTTGAAGTTAATCTCTTCATGGATTTTCCAGACAAGATTATTAAGAAGTTTGAAGACCGTGAAATTGATTGCATGATTGTACCGGATTATCTTATTCCGGCCTATGCTGAAAGATGGCCTCTTCATGCTGAGCATACCACTCTGGTGTATCCAAAAAGCTTTGAACTGGATGCTCGTTCAAATCTAAAAGAAATTTTAAAATATCCTGTTGTTTTTTATGCCCCTAATGATCCTAACTTTTATCGTTGGTGCCGAGAAAAATTTGGATCAGTTCCAAGAAATATTAAACCTCGTTTGATCGTAAACTCCTTTGGGCAAATGCTTTCTGCAGTTAATGCGGGTCTTGGAGTAGCCGTTGTGCCAACCCATGTTTTAAAACGAAATCAGCGCCCTAATATTGTGGTTCAGGATCACGCTATTTTTAGCAATAATGTTTCGTTTGTTTGCCATGCTGATGATGTGAATAGCTTTAAGCTTAAAGAGTTTTACGGCTTTCTTCTAGAAGTTGCTAAAGAGCTTTAGTATGGACCCCAAAGATTTTCTCAATAAAGCTCCTGACTTACTTTTTGACCTTATTTCTTTTTTCAGCAAGAGAAGTTTAGAGCTAACAGTTGTTGGAGGGATTCCTCGAGATTATTTATTAGAGGGGATTGTAGGCCATGACTGGGATATAGAAGTCAGTAGTTCAGTACATGCTTTTTCCGTTTCTTTCTGGAAAGACTTAGCGAAGGACCTGCGTCCCTTTGGGCAGGTGAGTAACCTGGCCTACCAGGTGATCCGACTTAAAACCTCTGATTATGAATTTGAATTTTCTCCTCCGCGCATAGAGACTTTTAGCGATGATGATCATCACAAAAACTTTGAAGCTGAGTATGATTTGAAACTCGCTCCGGAACTTTGTTGGAAAAGAAGAGACTTCACCGTCAATGCCATCGGCTTTAAATTAGGAATGAAAGGTGTTGAAGTGATTGATCCTTTTGAGGGCCTAAGAATGCTCAGAGAAAAAACTCTTCATCCTTGTTCAGAGCAGTTTGTAAAAGATCCAGTCAGATACTTAAGGGCCCATCGTTTTGCCCTTCGTCTAAATTTTGAATTTTCTGATACTTTAAAAAAATATCTCTCTTCCATGCCTCAGGGTTTTTCTTCTTTTTATCTTTTTAGTGAGATGAAAAAATCGAGATCACCCTTAAAGTTTTATCAGCGTCTTTTAAAAGAGGGATGCACAAAACTACCAGTGAGTGATGAGAAAATTCACAGTGAAGCTTTTGAAAAAAGTCTGGTTCATCCAGATAACCTGTATTCCTGGATGATGAGTTTAGAGCTGTGTGAAATAGATTCACAAAATTTTTGTGATTACTTTGGTCTTTCAAAACCTCTTCAAAAAAAATTGGCTTCCTTTGCTAAGGTCTCAAAAGAGCTTTCAAAGATTGATGTGGATTTTTTGAAACAAGATTTTGCCCAGGTGCAGGAGAGTCATGAACTGTATGTGGCCTTTTCCTGGTACTATGCAGCTCAACAGTTAGCTTCTAAGGGTGAAACAAGCTTCATTAATGATTTTATTAAAAAGCTTTATCCTGAGTGGTTTTATCTGTTAACTTTTGAGCCATTAAAGGACGTCAAGCACATTGAGCCTACATTGAGGTCTCGATATATTGTCTGGAACTTATGTCAACGAATATAGAAATTCTTCCTTTAAACCCATCTCTTAATCTTTCTTCAATCGAAGAGATTTTTTTCATCACCGCAAGCGTTCAAACTTTTGTGGATGAAACCGAACGGGAGCGGTTTAAGTATAAATACCTTGGTTTTTACCTGGAAAAATATCCAGAACTGGTTTTAGTGGCCCGGGATCAGGAAAAGATTCTTGGGTACTGTCTGGGCTCTCCTGAGACCAATGAGAGCTTTTATCCCTGGCAGCCTCATTTAGAGATCTTTGCTGACCTTTTTTCATCTTATCCGGCCCACTTGCATATTAATCTTCATCCCGCTTCTCAAGGGCTGGGGATTGGGCAAAAATTAATTGGGCACTGGGAAAATCTAGTTCGTGAAGGTGCAAAAGGAATGCATATCATGACTGCTCCTGGGGCCCGGAATGTAAGTTTCTATAGGAGATTGGGTCTAGAGACAGAGATTGTCAGAAAATTTAAAGGCCATGAGATCTTATTTATGGGCAAAAGTTTTTGACAGTATTAGTCGGTTAAACCTAAGCTTAAGGTACAGGAAACTAAAAATACATACGGAGGTGTTCATTGAAGCTTTTATTCTTGAACATATTGTTAGTCGTCTCTACTGCTTATGCCCAAACTGAAGTGACTCCAACTCAAAGAACTTATGAAACGATTAAATTCGATGATGATTTAGATTTTGAAAATGTGGAACTCGCTATTTCCCGCCAGCTTCGTTCTTATGATCGTATGGGCCTTAAGGGTAGCATTAGATTTGGAACAAAAGTTTATCCCAAAACCATTCTTCGTGACTCTCTTCTGCATTTCCAGAAGCTCACTCAGAAAGCTAAAGAGTGTTTAAAGCATAAAAAGAATCAAAGAAGCACTTGCTTTGATCTGTTCAACGCTCAGATGAATAAAGATTTTGCTATTTATAAAACTGTACCGGCCCAAGGGGAATCCGGTTATGGTAAATCTCAGTGGGCAAAATTCACGGCCTATTATTCACCTGACTTTCATGGTTCAAGAACACCAACCAAAAGATTTAATAAGGCCATTTATCGTCTTCCTGATAATGATATCGATCGAAACCAGTCACGTGTTGATATCGATTATTACGGAGCTCTTAAAGGTAAAGGACTTGAGATTTTCTATGTGGAAGAATCATTCTATGACCTTTATCTTCTTCATGTTCAGGGTGGCGGAAGAATTCATGTTTATGACAGCAAGGGTAAGGAAGAGATTAAGTACCTAAGCTATGCAGGGAAAAATGATCTTTCTTTCCGTATGGTTTATCACTACTTTGTAGAAAATGGTCTACTACCAAAGAATGAGGCTACTGTACCAAACCAAAGAAAATATCTGGAAGAAAATCCTCATATGGAACCAGAGGTTTTTGCTAGCTGTCCTTCTTATATCTACTTCAGAGAGTCTGATGAAGAACCGGTAGGAGTTAATAATATTCCTCTTACTGAGGGACGTTCAGTGGCCATTGATAGAAGAATCTATAAAACCTTTGGAATGCTCAATTTCATTCGTGCGAAAAAAGCGATTACAGATGAGGAAACTGGAAAAATAAGAAAGATTCCTTTTTCTCGCTTCTTTATCGCTCAAGATACCGGTGGTGCCATTCGTGGTAATGCTCGTTGTGATCTTTATATGGGTTATGGCCCCGAGGCAGAAAGAACCGCTTACTCTCTTGATGATTTGGGTGAGCAGTATATGCTGGTAAAGAAAATCTAATTTTAAAAGGCTCCTTCGGGAGCCTTTTTTTATGCAGGATTATTAGAATCAAAATACATGGTTTCTAGGGCAGGATACTTGCTTTTAATCTCATTCATGAGTGACTGAATACCAAACTTTTCAGTGGCATGGTGTCCCCCTGCAAAGTAATGGATACCTGCCTCAATGGCGTCATGCCAATTGTACTCTGAAATCTCTCCGGTAAGATAAGCATCAACTTCTTCAGAAATGGACATGGTCCACTCGTTATTCGCACCTCCTGTGATGATGCCGATACTTGAAATCATCTGATCATCGTCTGGGCTAGCGTGAATGATGGTATGAGAGAGGATTTCGGAGAGCTTTGATTTTAAGTCGCTTGCCTTAACCGCTTCTGAAAACTTTCCTTTCACTCCCAGATATGTTTTTTTGTATTCTCCAAAAGGTGCAATATCTGAAAGATTCAAGAGGTGAGCTAATGAAGCAGCATTTCCAATTTCCAGATGGCCATCAAGAGGTAAGTGATAAGCAAACAGGTTCATGTCATTTTGAATACAGAGCTTAATTCTTTCACCCCAGGGCCCTACAATGGGTCTGGCGGATTGATACTTCCAGAAGACACCATGGTGAACAATCAGAGCGTCTGCTCCCCATTCTGCCGCTTCTTTGATGGAGCTTTTTGTGGCCGAAACAGCGAAAGCAATTTTTTTGATGGTTTCCTTTCCAGAAATTTGCAGTCCATTAGGACAGTAGTCGTCGAAAATTTCAGGTTTGAGTATTTGATTGATGTAATTATGAAGCTGTGAGCAAGTAATAGTCATGAGGATTCCTTTTCAATTAATAATGATTCTAATACACTTTCAGAGTCTTTCAACAAAGGATTCCTTATGAAATTTAAACCTGGTCTCGTTTATGGACAAGCTCTTCAAGATCTTTATCAGTATGCAAAAGAAAACAATTTTGCGTTACCTGCGGTAAACGTTATTGGGACGAACTCGGTTAATGGTGTTCTTGAA
>DATGND010000300.1:0-3615 GCA_035306925.1 Bacteriovoracaceae bacterium
CTCACGGAACTTTAATTACTGTTCGCTTTAAAGTGAATGAGTCAACTGAACTCTCATTGGTTAAGGTACATCACAAGCTGCTGTCCATTATGAATGAGCTTCCTAAAAACGTGCAGCAACCAGAGGTTAAGTCTTACAGTATTGATGATGTTCCATTTCTTGCAGTGACTTTCAGTTCACAGAAGAGAAATGATTACGAACTCCGACAGTTAATTGCTCCCTTAGCACGGGAACTTTCTAGCACACCTGATCTTGCCAAAGTTGAACTTCTTGGAGGTCTCAAAAGAACTGTTCGAGTTATCGCTAATGCCTCGAAGCTAGATACTTACAGCGTGACAATGGATGACATTGCAACGGCCTTAAAACTTAACCACATTCAACTTCCAGCAGGGAAAAATTGGGGACGAGAAGAGGTCTATGACATTGAACTAGGGGGAAAACTTTCTAACGTTGGAGATATTAAGAAATTATCCATTGGAAGTCGTGCAGGAAGAATTATAAAGCTTTCTGATGTTGCCGAGGTTTTTGATGGACCGGAAGAGCGCGTTCGCCTATCGACTCTTTTTGATAAGAAGCTAGGAGAGAAACCAAGGGATGTTGTGACTATTAGCTTTGCTAAACGTAAGGGAACTAACATTGTAAATCTTTCTAAAGATCTCTTAGAGCAAGTTGATGAATTAGTAAAAGAGCTTCCCGAGGACATTGAGTATTCTATTATTCGAAATTATGGGGTGACTGCTGAAGATAAGGCCAATGAGTTGATCGAGCATTTGATCATTGCTACTATTTCAGTTTCACTTCTTATAGCTTTATCTATGGGCGCCCGAGCTGCTTTTGTAGTGGCCATTGCTATTCCTGTTACTCTTGCTCTGACATTAGCAATTTATTATTTCATGGGCTATACGCTAAATCGTGTAACTCTTTTTGCGCTTATTTTTTCTATCGGTATTCTGGTTGATGATGCTATTGTTGTCGTGGAAAATATTGAGCGTTATTTGAAAACCTATAAGAATCTTACTCTCGTTCAGGCCACTTTACGTGCAGTTAGTGAAGTAGGGAATCCCACTATCCTAGCAACATTCACAGTAATAGCGGCAATCCTTCCAATGTCTACGGTTAGTGGTTTAATGGGACCGTATATGAGGCCGATCCCTATAGGAGCGAGCCTGGCAATGATTTTCTCTCTTCTTGTTGCTTTTATTGTGACTCCTTGGGCATCAATAAGATTATTAAAGCTTGAAGCCAATAATGATGAAAATGATAATAAGAAAAAACATAGTCGTTTAGACTCACTCTATCTATGGCTTACTGGACATTTAATTTCTAGTAAGACTCTTGCTATTGGCTTTACGGCCCTGATTCTCATCCTTCTTTCGGGGGCCGGATCACTTCTTGTATTCCAGAAAGTAAAAGTAAAAATGCTTCCATTTGATAACAAAAATGAATTTCAAGTGCTGTTAGACTATCCAACTCCTACTTCTTTGAGTCTTGCTAATGAATGGTCTCATGAGCTGGCCCAACAACTTCTTAAACATCCCGAAGTAGAAAAGGTTCAAATCTTTAATGGAATTCCTGCCCCTTTTTCTTTTTCTGGAATGGTTAAACATACCTTCCTTCGTAACAATGACTATATGGCAGACTTTCATGTGGTCTTAACTGATAAGAAAACTCGTAAGCCTAAAAGTCACGATATTATCAACGAGCTTAGACCTGTCATTAAAAGTTTCGCTGATAAAAAAGGTGCTGTTTCTAGAGTATTGGAGATTCCTCCTGGACCACCGGTAATGGCAACTCTTGTTGCAGAAATTTATGGTAAGGATCGTAAAACCAGAACTGAAGCTGGTGAAGTTGTTCTGAATGCCTTTGCTCAGGAGAAGAGTGTGGTTGATCTGGATTATTCCTGGCGGAAGGTCAGATCACGGCTTGTTATCCCTTATGATTATGAGAAAGCTTCACACTTTGGTACGAAAGCTGCGCAAATTTGGAATTTAGGTCAATATATTTTTAGTGAAACACCTATTGTGACTTTAAATGATTTTACTTCTCCTGAGGAAGTAAGTGTGGTTCTTTCCTTAGATGAGACCAGATCCAGCAACACTCCTTTTAAAGGACAAACTATTCCAAGCTATGAGGCAGGAGTGGTGGATCCCAATCATGTCTTGGAAGATCCTCATATTAGAAAAGCGGAGATCTTTCACCGAAAGAATTTAAGACCTGTTTCTTATGTTATGTCAGAGCTGGCAGGAGTTGATGAAGCACCTATTTATGGCATATTGAAGATTGCACCTCATATTCCTTATCCTAAACTTCCGCCCAAGTCTATTCCTGAAGCTGGAAAAACCACCGTGGTATGGGATGGGGAGTGGGCCTTGACTCAGGAAGTATTCGGAGATCTGGGAGTAGCCTTTATTGCTGTTATGATTTTGATCTATGTCTTAGTAGTGGGCTGGTTTAAAAGTTTTATTGTTCCTCTCATTATTATGATGCCTATTCCGATCTCACTTATCGGAATCATTCCTGGACATTATCTTTCAGGCTATTATTTCTCTGCTAGTTCCATGATTGGCTTCATTGCTGGTGGTGGAGTTATTGTTCGGAACTCAATTATCCTTTTAGACTTTATTGAACACCAGATTAGAAATGGACTCCCCTTGAAAGAAGCGGTCTTGAGTGCAGGAATTTTAAGATTCAGACCAATGCTTCTCACTGCTTCAGCAGTGGTAGTCGGTAGTGCTGTGATGTTATTTGATCCAATCTTTCAAGGGCTTGCCATAAGTATGATCGCAGGAGAAATCGCTGCAACTATCCTTAGTCGTTTCGCTGTTCCTGTGAGTTATTACTGGATTATTGGAGAGAGAAGGTTTGCTCAATTAACAAAGAGTGATGATGCTCAAAACAACTGGGGAGAAGAATCACTTTGATAAGCCCCATTAAGGAGGGATTTTATGAGTAGTTTCCCACACATCTATACCACAACAGCTGAAGGTAGTAGTGATGATTACCTCACATTATCAGCAGAAGGTCTACCATCCATGTTGGTTTCTTCACCACCTGAGTTTGGTGGTCCTAAAGGTTATTGGAATCCAGAAGCTTTTTTTAGTGCGGCCATTTCCACTTGTTTCATACTGACCTATAAGTTTGTTGCTAAAAAAATGAAGCTTGCCTGGAATAATATTCTCGTGGATGTAGACGCCTATTTAGACAATACCGAAAGAAAACTTTCTTTTACTAAAGCGAAGATCTTTGTCACCTTAGTTGTTGCAGAAGGCGTAGAGGAAGAGACAGCGATTAAGGCCTTGCATAAAGCAAAGGAGACTTGTCTGATCACTAACTCCATCACTTCAGAAATAGATCTTGAAGCTAAAATTACTATTGATAGATAATTAACTGCAGAAAATTTTTTGCATGGACTTTAAGAGTTTGATTACATCTTTATTTTTGATGTAGTAAAAAGAATAATTCTTTTCACGACGAAGACCTAGAAGCCCTTCACTGTGCATTCGCTTGAGAAACTGAGAGGTTTGACTTTGAGAAAGGCCCACGGCTTCCTGAATGTCAGTAACTTGTTTTTCACCTTCACTTAGATAACAAAGTATCAATAAGCGCTGCGGGTGG
>DATGND010000301.1:0-8998 GCA_035306925.1 Bacteriovoracaceae bacterium
CACCGGTATCATATTTGCATAATAGAATCACTCCAAGAGAGGTTCTATTATGCAGTCCGTATTCCTGTTATTATTCCTTGTGAGTTGTACATCATTTGTAGAACTGGATGAGAAAAATAATGAAGACACCCACTCTACCCAAAAGATTTCTTATCATCAGATGGGAATTGAATTTAGTGGTAAAGGAAAAAGACTGGATGAAAGAAACAAAGAACAGCTCAATCAATTAGCACAAAGAATAATTTCTACCTCGCAGCCCATTAAAGAAATCACCATTTTCTCTAACCCAGAAACCAAAAAACTTAATCCGAAAGATCAGCTGATCAACTATGATCGAGCTCAAAATGTTAAACGTTTTTTAGAAAAAGATTTACATACTCAAGGGAAAATTAGAATTGATGAGGATATTGGGTCCCCTCATCAGTACAAAAAGGATGCAGACATTCTTATTCTTGTGGAATACTTGTAGCCTTCATATAACGTGAAACGGTTAGAACAAAATCATCCAAGTCCAGAGGTTTACGAAGGATATCAGTGTAACTGCTTCGTTCGATGGCGTTTTGTATATTTTCCGGAGCCGCAGTTAAAAACAAGAGCGGTACGTGATTAAGATTTAGTAAATTTCTCTTCTCTAAGAAATTCATCGCACTCATATTACTCAAACTGAAATCAGAAAGAATTAAGGCCGGATGCTCAGAACTTTCCTCTAAGTACTTCAGGGCAGAATCAGGATTAGAGAAGGATTCCACATGATACCCCTCACTGTTCAAGGCCCAACTCAGTACATCTCTTAAATCTTCATCATCATCAATTAAGTAGATTTTATTTTTATTAGTCTCCAGTCTTTGCATTTCAAGAGGGATGAAAAACTCAAAAATTGTTCCACCCTTCGCACTTTTACGATGCTGGATTTCTCCTTGGTGAGCTTCCACAATAGTCTTGCAAATATAAAGACCTAAACCAGATCCACATCCACGACGATTGCCTGCCTTATACCTTTCGTAAATGACTTTTTCCATTTCGGGGTCAATTCCTGAGCCTGAGTCTTCAATAGAAAAAAAGATTTTATTATCAGAAGAACTCAATGTGATTTGAACACTTGTATGTTGATGGCTAAATTTCAAAGCATTACTAAGTAAATTAAGAAGGACCTGAAAAATTTTATTTTTATCGGCCAAAAATAACGGAATTTTTCCATTTATATGCTTTTTTACTTTTAAAGAATTTCTTTTAGCAATGGGACTCACGACTTCAATAACTTCATCCACTAACTTTTCTGCTTCTACCGGTGTTCTTGTTAGAGAGACTAAGACATTTTCAGCTTTATCATTTTCCAGCAGATCGCTTACAAGTAAGGCAAGCCGGTCTGTTGTCTTGATGATTCTACTTGCATAGCGTTTTACATCTTCTTGTATGGTTGGATTACCTGGTTTCTTAGCATTTCTCAGTAAAATCTGAGCATCCAGTCTGATAGCATTGAGAGGATTTTTTAGGTCATGGGAAATAATGGCCAGAGCATCATTCTCCGGAACTCGATCATTATGAACAAGAGGTACTCGGGCATGAGAAGAATGCATACGATCAAGACGAGAAGCAATTTCGACTTCACTCACTTCATTGATATAATAAATTCTTCCTATTTCATTCAGGCTATTTATATGTTCGGCACGGGGAGAATTGCCAAGAATGAGAAAAATCCAGTTCGAGTAGGCCTGTCGAATTTTTATCAGCTCTGAAATTTTTATAGAAGAAGGAATCATTAAAAAATCTTCCTCTCCTACTTTCTGATGTCCCAGATAACAGCAGTCCAAATTCAATCGATTAGAGATCTTCAATAATTCATTGAGCTCTTTTTGATCAAGATTGTGGAAATGGATCACATAATGTGGACGTTCAGCTTTCACCAGATACCTACTTAATCAGAGATAAACCTAACCATTTTATAAGTTGTTCATTTGTTAATTTTTTTCCAGAGGGCTTTTCGTTTAAAATGATGGGGAGTGTTTTGATTTTTTTTAATTGCTCAGGAGTCACAGACTACTCCTTTGATAACGACCTCCATCCGTTGCATGAGAATTCTAATCTTCTCAGCATCTCTTCGTTTAGCTGCCGACTCGATTTCTGTTCCTAACCATGCAATCTGGGGAACTTCAAAAGTCACAGCATTTCCTTTAACTTGATGGCCTACCCTTATGGCCTCAGAAAAATCTCCATGATCAATCATCTGCCTCACAACTTTAATGTCTTCGAGTCTTCTATCCAGATATCGTCGTTTTAATTCAATTGGAAGCTTCATAATTTTCCTGATTAAACAAGTTTAATAAACGGCCGGATAATATTCATTGAGATGGACTCACGCAATTTTATAGAGCTAAATTTTTTCTATAGTTTCCAGGGTTTTCGGCACTAAGCAGTCTGTAGAATTTTCACGACTTATAGTTTAATTTCCAAGATCGTTCATACTTATGGGCATGAAAAAAATGAATCTTCTCATTATCTTCATCTTCACAACAGTCGCTTGCTTACCTGAAAGCTATAATTTCAGAGAGAATCCTCTTTTTATTCTTAAGGAAGCACTCACGGCACTGGAGAAAAGAGACTCAGAGCGATTCTTAAGAATTTCAGGTAAAGAAGCACTTTGCCTCTATGCCCATGATGCAGGAATTCAGCGGCTATCGGATAATCTTCCCTACACAGAAGACGATCTTAAGGTAGACCATAAGTTACTCTCCTCACAATTTAATGAGACGCCAAAGTTTGTAGGATACTGGTCTTATAAAAGTGAGCGTCATCTTTTTTCAATTGCAGAAAAGAGTACTAAGACCAAGATACTTGATGTGCTCATCGACTGTGAGTATGGAAACGAAGGAGAGAAATTAAAAGCTGAAGAAAGAAAAGATGAACGCAAATACAAAGTTAAACAATGTCGTCTCGTGAAAATAGTACCTTTAACATTTAAAGGATTAGCTCTCCCTACTCAATGTGAAGCCCTTAAGGTAAGGCTAGGACCACTGTAAACTTCGATAGTCGTGAGTAATCTGCGCCCTTAAAGTCGAGATCTTCTCATCTTCATCATAACCAAGAATCCGAGCAAGTGCCCGTGCTCGTTGCTTTGTTTCTTCATCGTAATTATAAAGATCAATGAGAGTTTGTAAGGTAATAAGATTGGCAGAAAAGTTATTTACATAAGTTTCAATTTTCTTTCGATGCTTCTCTTTGATCTCTGTGAACTCCATACCAAAACGAGTATGAAAAACACTACTCACATCTTGTGATAGCTCTTCTCGTCTCACCATTTTAGCCTTCACACTAAAAACATCTGTTCTAAAGATTTCCGAGTTAAAAGTTTTTAATTGTAGAAGACTTAAGTTCTTCAAAGACTCAACATGGGGTAAGGAAATAATAATAGTGATGATATCCTTACTAGGGATAGAAGGAAGCTCTCCAATAAGCATTCCCCCTTCCGAAATATTTGTGGCCCTCCCCCTCAGGAGATTGACTCCATCTGAATAGAGAATCATCTCCTTGAAGGGGGCCCGTAAGTGACGACGCTGATATGACTTCATAGAAGCTTAGATGCAATCTCCGAGAGAGGTGAACGCTCTCCAACCTGAAGTTTAACGTGAGCAATAAGCTCCTCACCTTTTAATTTATCGATACAATAGACGAGACCGTTATTTAAATTATCAAGATAAGGGTTATCAATCTGCTCACTATCTCCTGTGAGAACAATCTTTGTCCCTTCACCAGCACGAGTGATGATGGTCTTAATCTCATGAGGAGTCAGGTTTTGAGACTCATCCACGATCATGTACTGACCAGGAAGCGAACGACCTCTGATATATGTGAGAGGTTCCACATGTAGAAGACCTTGATTGATAAGCTCATCCCAAGTGGTCATTTCATTCTTGGCCCTTTGATTCCCGAAAAGGTAGTCAATATTATCAAAGATAGGTTGCATCCAAGGTCCAAGTTTTTCGTTGATATCCCCTGGAAGGAATCCTAGATCTCTTCCCATTGGAACGATTGGACGTGAAACTAGAACGCGAGAATAGGTTTGCTTAGAAATGGCGCACTCTAGTCCAGCGGCGATGGCCAGCAATGTTTTACCTGTTCCTGCTTTACCCACTAGTGAGACTAATGAGATCTCATTATTTAAGAGAGCATCCAAAGCAAATTGTTGTTCAATATTTTTAGGATAAATCCCCCACACTCCCTCTTTCGGCTTAATCAGAGGAACAATTCCCCCTTTCTTAGCATGGAAGCGACCTAATACTTTTTTGAAAGGATTACTCTTGTCTACCAGAACAAGGTACTCGTTTGGATAGATTCCAGGAATCTCACCCTGCTCAATTCTTAAGAAGCGATCTTTTTCAAATGATTCTATTCGTTCAAGATCCATTTGAATGAAACGTTGGCCAGAGTAGATCTCCTCAATTGTAACATCAGTAGTATCGTAATCTTCTGCATGGATGTTTACTGCATCAGATTTTAGACGAAGGTTGATATCCTTCGTAATCAGAATAACGTTCTCACCTGCATCTTTTAAATGGAGAGCGGAAGCCAGAATCAAGTTATCATTAAGATCAAGTTTTAAACCCGAAATTGAAGGTCCCTTGTATTCTTTAATGACACTTACTTGTAGGACGCCACCATTTTCAAGTTTGATTCCTTCAAATAAAGACCCCTGATTTCTTAATTCATCAATCATTCTGGAAAAATAACGAGCATTACGTCCATTTTCGTTTTGATCTTTTTTGAATCTGTCGAGTTCTTCAATGACTGTGAGAGGGATAAAGACTTTGTTATCTTGGCCGAATTTGTTAATGGCCATGGGATCTAAAAGCAGGACGTTGGTGTCCAAAATGAACGTTTTATTCAAACACTCCTCCTATCCTTGGTGAGTTTAGTAATTTTAGGATAGGGAATTAAACATCGAATGAAAAGTCAAATAAGCTCAGGTAAACAATCATCCTGCGACTTTTTGTTTGTTTGTAACTATGTCCAATTTCCAGGTCATAAAATCCGGCCATAAGTGAAGCTAATCCAAGATCAAGTTTCGCCCCATAGCTATAGTATCCGCCATTGACTCCTGCTAATAGACTAATCCCTGGGACACCCACTTCAATTCCGGCCTTTATTCTTTGGTTGAATTCCAGATCGCGATCAAGGTACTTTAAATCAGTTGATAGGACGTAATGAAAAAGATTAAATTTTTGTCCAAAGGCCATACCAAAACTTAACTGACCATTAATATCAGACATTCGGATTTCTTTATTATCACTTTTAAACTCTGTATCACCAACATCCAGATAGGCCAGTCCAATGACAAATTGGGAATTGCGATTGCGATAAATATGCTCTAATCCAACATCAAATCCCCACGTTTTATCTTCAGTGCGGCCAATGGCCTTAAGCACTTTATCTAATTCATCCTTATCGATAGCATCAATCATAGTCGGTCCCGTCAAAGCAACAGTATCACGAATCCCTTTTCTACCAATGTACTTTGCCGATACACCTAAACTCGTTTGACTACCACTATTGGCCTTAACTCTGTTGCTTCCAAGAGGAACACCTACTCCTGCGATAAATCCTCTATCAGATTTAAAGTCCACATCCAGCATAGGATGGGCCTTGTTTCTCAAAAGGACATCATAGCTATCATTACTTATAAGATTAAAACCAAAGTTAAAGATCTTAAATCCTGGTGCGGTTCCATAGGAAGCATGAACAGGATAGTTCATCATAAGATCCGCAACCCCTACCGGCTCATCAGGAAAATCTTTAAAGCGATCCATATCCTTTAAAATATTTGTTCCCGAGATATATCCCTGAATAGGATAGAAGGAGAATGCCTTTTTATGGCGGGCCATGGATGCAGGATTATAAAAAAGAGTATAAGAATCATCATTGACTGCGGTGAAAGCATCTCCCATAAGAAGGGCTTTGGGAGATCTCATTAGTGGCTGCTCGTAAAATCCCCAGGCATTAAATGAAGTGATGAAGAGAAGAATGATTAATTTCTTCATTCAAAGCCTACCTCATAAATAGAAAAAATAAAGGTCTGAATCTTTTCATTTTCAAGATCAAGACAGGCTTCCTGATCACGAATAGAGAACAGACTTTCAAGACTTGGATCGACAGTAATAATAAAATCACGAAGGTTTGATATCTTTTCAGAAATCTTCTTTAAAGATTTGAGTTCTTCAGAGTTACCAAACTTTATTGATTCAAGAATATCTAAAGCATTGTTTATAAGAAGAACTCCCTGACAAGCGTAAGCTTTTCCTTCTTCCTTAGTTAAGTCCAGTAAAGCGTGACCATCTGTCTCACTCACACAACTATTAGTTGCAGGTAACAGATTGAAGAGTAATAAGTTATTGGAGTAATCCAGAAAACATCTGTTACTTCCCTGGCCATCCCCTTTTTGTCCGGTCTCTGTATTACCAAAGTAATTAACGAACTTAGAAACTTCTACGATTGAATACAGGAGCGCCTGCATTCCTAAATCCTGTCCTTTTCTAGTTCCGAAGGCTTCTTCTCGAGCTGCTTGAGAAGTCTGGGCCGTAGAATTGAAAATCGTTTCAAGGGACTTATTTAAATAATGGTAAGAATCGAGATTGGTCGTTTGGGCAAATTTTTTCGTTGAAAGCTCATTCAAGACTTTAGTGGCATTAAAATCTTCCAGCTCAGTAATAACTTCGACAACTTCAATTCCGGCCTTACAGGCGTAAGCGGAAGATAAAACTTGCAGATAAACAGGATTTTCGAAATCCTTACCATCTTTAAGAATTTTAAGAGCATCATCGCATTTATTGGATGATAAATGAGTCAGGGCCTGATCAATGGCCGATTCAACCTTCTCTTCTTTGGAACTTCCACATGAAGTTATTAAGAGCAGGGATAAGAAAAGGAAACGAGTAAACATAAATTCTCCTCCCCCTATTATCCTTTAAATGGTCCTTCAGGTCGGGGGAGGAAAAATATGCTTATGTAGTAAGGAACTTAAGCAGTTTTATCATGGCTTCTTGAAAAGGAATCTCTTCCAGAACTAAAGAGATACGAAAAGAATTTGGCATCCCAAAATCTTTACCTGGAACAACCAGTACCCCTTCTTCCAGTAGCTTATCTGCGATTTCGTTAGAATGATCTTTATCTTGATCATATCTCTCAAACATAGGAGTCCGAGAAAAATCCACCATGAAATAAAAGCCTGAAGTAGACTGATACCAGCAGTGGGCCAGTTTGTATTTTCTAAAAATTTCCTGAATAAAGATGGCATTCAGTCGGATATGATTACGAACCGGGGTTAAAAAATTATCAACAGAAGCAAAGTTATAATCAATTAAGGCCCTTTGAATTAATGAATTGGCCCCTGATGTTGTTTGTGATTGCATCTTTTTAATAGCTTCAACAATGTTGGAAGGAGCAATGGTATAGCCAATTCGCAGTCCCGTTGCGGCCAATGTTTTAGAGATAGAGTGGACAATGACCGTTCTATTTAAAAGCTCCTGATCATGCTGATAAAAATACGTCGGCTTAGGATCATAGTAGCTGATATCAGAATAGGCCTCATCACTAATCACAATGAGATCAGGGAACTCTGTCAGAAGAATGGCAAACTCTTTCATCCAGGAATCAGAATAGTGAATGCCTGCCGGGTTATTAGGACTATTGATGATTATCGCCTTGGTCTTAGGAGTAATCGCTTTACGAATATCATCGATTGCAGGAGTGAAAGCATCAAAGACATTGGACCTAACCACTTTAAAGACTCCTCCCCAGAACTTAATCATTTCTGGATAGGAAACCCAATAAGGGGCCAACGCAATAACTTCATCTCCAGGGTTAATAAGAACACCGATGACATTATAAAGTGAGTGTTTTGAACCATTACTGATCACACAGTCTAAGTGGTCAATATTTTCCAACCCTCTTTTCTGCGCATGAGTTTTTAAAAATTTCTCTCTTAACTCTTTAAAACCAGCAGATGGTGGATATTGAAAACTTTTTAGAAAATTTAGCTGATGGTGAATTTTTTCAGTGAATTCACTTGGAGGTTTTATAGGCAATTGCCCTCCGGAAAGATTATAGATAACTCTTCCCTCTTCAGTGAGCTGCAATGCTTTTTCATTAAGCTTCATTGTAATACTATCAGAGGTACCTAAAATTCTATCGCTCAGCATGCGGATCCCTACCTAATCTCTAATCTTTTTTAATTCATCATATACTAATGGAGGAACAAAGGAGCTAATGTCTCCTTTATGATTATACACTTCTTTAACCAGGGAGCTGGAAATATAGTAAAGCTTCTCACTGGTCATTAAGAAAACGGTATCGCAATCAGGATTGATTTTTCTATTCATAGAAGCCATTTGAAATTCAATTTCAAAATCACCGGTAGGTCTTAGACCACGGACAATTGAACCAATGCGATTGATACGGGCATACTCAACAATCAATCCTGTCCATGAATCAACTTTAACTTTGGGTTCATTGGCAAACAGCTTTTTTAAAACGCTTACTCTTTGCTCCGTCGACATAAAAGGTTTCTTAGTCGGAGAAACAGCTACGAGAACAATGACCTCATCGAATATCTTAATCGCTCTTTGAACAATATCTAAATGTCCATTAGTGAAAGGGTCGAAAGTTCCAGCATAGAGGGCCCTTTTCTTTTCCAAAATATCATCCTTTGAATAAGTTTTAAGAACTAAGAATTATTCTACACCAGTTTGCCAATCAGAACAAAATGATCTCCTTGCTCTACAGTCTTGGTCAAATCTAGGTAAGAAGAAAGATCTTTACGCTCTGGTCCTACCAGACTGTCAGCTTCAATCCAAACTTCCCCTTTAAAATCTTTACTTTTTAAAAGGTCAAGAATCTCCATATAAAGAGCGTGGTCTTTATAAGGGGGATCCATAAAAAGAATGGTGTTTTCATCTTGTGCCAATTCATAGGACATAGAGCTTGAGAGCCACTTAAGAGCGTCCATTGA
>DATGND010000302.1:0-2728 GCA_035306925.1 Bacteriovoracaceae bacterium
GACCTCTTCTTCTCCGACTAAGTTCTTGTTTTTAATAAGAGCAAAGTCTCTAACTCTTCTTAAAATCCTATTGGCAATGCGGGGAGTACCCCGAGATCGACAAGCAATTTCTTCCTTGGCCTTGCCTTCAAAACGGATACCTATTTTATCGGCATTATTAGAAATTATTTTAACCAAGGTTTCTGGTGGATAATAGTCAAAATTCAAATGGGCCATGAAACGATCCCGAAGAGGGTTCGAAAGAAGGCCTGATCGCGTTGTTGCTCCAATCAAAGTGAAAGGGACAAGATCAATTTGCATTGTGCGAGCACTTGCTCCCTGACCAATTAAGATGTCCAGACGAAAATCTTCCATGGCCGAATACAAAATTTCTTCCACCGAGATGTGCATACGATGGATCTCATCTATAAATAAAACATCGCGAGGTTTTAAATTAGTTAAAACCGCGGCAAGGTCTCCTTTTTTCTCAATCGCTGGACCTGAAACTAAGTGCATTTCAGTGCCCAAGGATTTAGCAATGATCATGGCAAGAGAAGTTTTTCCCAACCCAGGAGGACCGGAGAGAAGAACATGGTCCATGGCGGCCTTACGAACCAGTGCCGACTTAACCATCACCTCAATATTTTCAACGACTCTTTCTTGCCCGATATATTCTGTAAAATCTTTAGGCCGAAGACGGGCCTCCTGTTCTTTATCGCTTCCTTGTATGTCACCTGTGACTATTCTCTCGCTCACGACCTAAGCTCCTTTAAAATAAGTTTCACTAAATCCTCAGGAGTAGCTTTGTCATTGTTTTGTAAGTGCTTTTGAACAAGAGGAAGAATGTCCTGATCTTTAAACCCTAATCCCTGGCAAGCTGCTAATGCTTCCTTAATAACCATAGGATTCATTTCGTTTTTCTTAGCAGGCTTTGCTCCAGCAATAGAAGGCTTTTCACTTACAGTGAAGCCAAGATCAAGTTTATTAATTTTATCTTTGAGAGTAAGAATAATTTGTTGCGCCGATTTTTTTCCAACACCAGGTGCGGTTTTTAAAACATCAGCATTTTCAAAAGTAATAGCGGATAAAATCTGCGATACCCCTAAATGGCTAATAAGAGCGTAAGCTGATTTAGGGCCAATTCCATTAACTTCGATCAGCATTTCAAAAAACTTTTTTTCATCAGCACTTTCAAAGCCGTAAAGAGTTTGACTGTCTTCACGAATAATATGGGAGATAAAAAGAGAAATATCCTTATTCGGAACAAGAGGGGTGGCCGTATTGACTTCATAGCCAACACCATTCTTTGTCAGAATTATCGATTTAGTAGCATCGGAATGAACAATCGTTCCAGTAAGATAAGCGATCATACAAGCGGTTCCTTAATTTTATGAGAAAGTGATGCAGCTAATCCCCTGCCGGCTTTCGTTTTCTTAGTTTTTATTTGTGGATGAATCATTTTATCTTCATTAAGAAGGTGACAAAGAGCAATCGCAAGAGCATCGGACTCATCATGAGTTTTAAAAGATTCTAGTCCCAAGTACTGTTTTAATACTTTTTGGATCCCTTCTTTATCAGCATGGCCATGTCCTGTGACTGTTGCTTTCACTTCATTAGGAGAATATTCAAAAACTTTGTTCTCATACTCTTTTCCCAAAGCTGCCAGCATGACTCCCCTGGATTGTGCAAGCTTTATAAGGGCAGTGGGGCTTTTTACATAAATAAGTGATTCAAGTGCCACTTGATCAGGACTGTAGGCAGTAATAAGGGCCTTAGTCTGTTCATAGATATCATTTACCCTTCCTAAAAATTCTTCATTAGGATTAAACTTCAAAATACCTGAAGCGATATAAGAAATTTTTCGACCTTCTTTTTTCAGGAGGGCATAACCAGAAGTACGTGATCCGGGGTCTATAGCGAGTACAATCAAATGAAATCCTTGTTAGAATTTCATTCTAACAACTCCCCGAGTGAGCGTCTAGCCAACGGAACGGCCTTTCAAATAATTTCCCACATAAAAAACGAAGGAGCCAATGACCAATTGAGCTAATTCAAAGTGACCATAATCTCCATTTCTTATGCCGGAAAAGAAGCAAAGTCCTACGGCCACGAGGCCAAAAACCTGCATTCCTAGACCTATGTAAAATAAAGCTTTCATTCTATTGAGATACTCTGACTCCGCCAAATAAGAAAGGACTTTTTACGGACTTCGTTTTATAGTGAAGGCCTATGAATTTTAGAATACTTAGTGCTAAGCCTCTTGTTGAAAAAATGCGCCAGGACCTCATTGACCGAGTAAACCTTTTAAAATCAAAGGGATTATCTCCACGTATGAGTGTCGTTTTAGTGGGAGATGATCCTGCGAGCCTTACTTATATCAGAAATAAAAAGAAGGCCTGTGAACTGGTTGGTGCTGAATTTGAACTTCATCAGTGGAGTGAGTCCATTTCTCCAGAAGAATTTCTCGCAAACGTAGAGGCACTCAATAAAAACCCTGATATCCATGGAATTATTATTCAACTCCCTGTACCTGATCAGTTAAAACACTTGGATCTCACTAACCTTGTTGATCCTTGTAAAGATATTGATGGCTTTCATGGTATGAATACCCATCTTCTCTTTAGAGGATGTCGAGAATTAAAAAATCTTCTTCCTTGTACTCCGAAAGGAATCGTCAGATTGCTTCAGCACTATGGGATTGAAATCGAGGGAAAAGAGGTTCTGGTTATTGGAAGAAGTCTTATTGTGG
>DATGND010000303.1:0-6610 GCA_035306925.1 Bacteriovoracaceae bacterium
GGTTCCTTTGTTCGCGAACTGGAAGATCACATTGAAGATAAAAATGCCCGTACAGTAGTATTTCGCTATCAGGATTCAGAACTCGCTCATCAAGCGGCCAAGGCTGCCTTTGAGAAAGTGAAAACAACATTTGAAACGAAAGGCCCCATTAATTACGATTTTGGTTTTGATAAAACTGATAGCTCAGAACTCTTTTGTTCCGAAGTTGTTTCCCATGGTTTTGATTTAGTAACAGATAAATCAATTGATATCCCTCTTTATGAAAGTGAAATCTTTAAACGTAAACCTAAGATAGTGAAGCAGTTAGGTTTAAAGTCGGAGAAGTCATTTATCCCTGCGGATATTGAAGTTGATCCACGATTTACAATGATCTCGGAGTGGAAAAATCCTAAGATCATTGCTGATATCCTGCAAAAGGATGCTGTGGTTCATGCATTATTTAAATGGAGTGATGAAGAGGGGCACGTTCTACAACAGGCAAGTACTGGAACTTCTATCCTTTACCGAAATATTGTCTGGCCAATGAGAAGAGTTCCTTTCCTCAAAAGATTTTTTGTCGACAAGTTGCCTCTAAATATGTCTAGAGAAATGATTGGGTACTTTGGAGTACTTGAAACTATTGGAAAAATTCTGCACGATGAAATCGCCAGAGCAGAAAACTCGATCTTAAAAGAGGAGTCACGCCTGATGACTGCTCAAGAAAAAGCCCAGTTATTGGATGAATTTCGCATGCAGAATAATAAGAAGGCAAAGAAGCTCCGAAAAAGCTTTCATCCTTAAGCATTTCTTTTTTCTAAGTTTGGCCCTTTTGTTAGGGCCAGACCACTCTTTCTATAGCAAAAGTAATAAAAATACTGGTATGATGACCTTAGCTCTCAATCAAGAGAATAAGGTTTTGTATGAATAAAAAAAAGTATGCTTGGAAAAATATCGATCTCGTTAATTTTCTGTTTCTCTCTCTAACCCCCGTATTTGCCATAATTTTAACTTACATCTGGATTCAAAATGGAGACTTCCATTGGGGACAAATCCTGATGGGGATTGTTTTCTATATTTTTACAGGTATTTCTATTACGGCCGGCTATCATCGGCTTTTTTCCCATAAGGCCTATGACGCTCATTGGTCAGTAAAATTATTCTATCTCTTGTTCGGAGCCGCAACATTTCAGAACTCTGTTTTAAAATGGGGATCAGACCATCGTCGTCACCACAATAAAGTAGATACTGAAGAAGATCCTTATAATATCAATGAAGGATTTTTTTATGCGCACATTGGTTGGATTTTTCTCAAACAGAATTCAACGATCCATGAAAAGTATGCGCAAGACTTTTTAAAAGATAAGCTCGTAATGTGGCAGCACAAATATTATATCCCTATAGCTGTAAGTGTTGGCCTTATTTTACCAACTCTTCTAGGGGGGCTCTTTTTTAATTCTTATTTAGGTGGACTGGCCATTGCAGGGTTAGCGCGTATTGTTTTAACTCACCATTGTACCTTTTTTATTAATTCTCTTTGTCATAAACTAGGGTCAACTCCCTATACCGACACTAATACGGCAAAGGACCATTGGTTCATGGCGCTTCTTACTTTTGGAGAGGGCTATCATAACTTCCATCACTATTTTCAAAATGATTACCGCAATGGGATTCGTTGGTTTCATTTCGATCCAACAAAATGGTTGATTAACTTATTGTCTTATATCGGACTAGCTTTCAAACTGCGTTTAACTTCTCAGGATAAAATCCTTGCGGCAAAAATGCAGATGAAACTTAAAAAGATGAAGCTTAAAGCTGAAGCTGCAGATGCATTTGCAGCGGAGCTAGAGAAGTTAAAGTTACAAGCGATTGATGCTCTTAAGAGACTTCAAGCTATGAAGAATGAGTATAGAACTCTTAAAAAGCATGCTTCAGAAGAGCTGTTAAAAGAATTCAAGTTGAAAATGAAAAATACCAAGCTTGAATTTCATCGCACTCTTCAGCAATGGGAAGCTCTTGCTAATTACTATCGTTTGGCTGTTGTTCATTCATAATGAAGAAGAGCACCATTTAATTGGTGCTCTTCGATCTTTTCTCGCATACAATTAGTTTTATGGAATTAGATATTAGAAATCTGCTACCAGATAATTATTTGTTATCTTTACTATACTTATCAGTTCTTATCTTTATTTTAACTTCGGTTTGTAAATTCATTCTGACCAAGCTGATAGCCAGTTTAACCGAGGACTTCAAATCAACCTGGTCGAGGATGATTTTTTCACCAAAGTTTTTATATAAGTTAAGTCTGGTCATACCACTCATTCTTATTTATTTCTCTCCTTCAATCATTATTAATCTGCCTGAATGGTTGGGAATCGCTATTCAAAGACTATCTCTTGCTGTTTTATCTCTGGTCGTAGCAAGGATTCTTAATATTCTTCTCAATGAGTTTAATGAAATCTACTCGGCTCTTGAGCAGGCCAAGAACCGGCCGATAAAGGGTATCATTCAAGTCCTGGTGATCGTTGTTTATTTTATCGGGGCAATTTTCTTTATCGCTGCCTTAGTTGGTAAGGAGCCTTGGTACCTACTGAGCGGACTTGGAGCAATGACGGCCATCTTGCTTCTTGTTTTTCGAGATACCATTCTTTCTTTAGTTGCTGGAATTCAGTTAACAACGAATAAACTCATTCAGGTGGGAGACTGGATTAAACTGGATCAGTTCGGGGCAGATGGAAGTGTCGTAGATATCGCTCTTCATACGGTTTCAGTGAAGAACTGGGATAATACCATTACCAATATTCCGACCCATCGATTCCTTGAAAACTCATTTGTAAACTACCGGGCCATGCAAGAGTCTGGTGGGCGAAGAATTAAAAGGGCCATCTATATTGATCTAAGTACCGTAAGATTTTTAACAGATGAGGAAATTGAAAAGTTTTCTCGTTATCGTCTTCTTACTGACTATATCAGAATGAAAGTCACTGAACTTGCTGAGCATAATAAGAAAGTTGAGCAGGGGCTTGAAACTACTTCGAGAAAAATGACTAACGTGGGAACCTTTCGTGTTTATTTGGAAAATTTCTTAAGACAACATCCGATGATTCATCAGGAAATGTCTTTAATGGTTCGCCATTTGGAACCAGGACAAAACGGATTACCAATTGAGATATATGCTTTCGTAAAAGATGTTCGTTGGGTGTATTACGAGAAGGCCCAGGCCGACATATTTGATCACATTTTTTCCATGATAGGTGATTTTGGCTTAAGAGTTCATCAGAATCCATCTGGTCATGATTTTAAAGATCTCATAAGAGGTACTTCTACTCTTCAAGAGTAGAAGACTTCTTCATTCATTTTGTTTTCTGTTTTAGCGACAATACATCCGATTACTGCATCTCCGGTGATATTGACACAGGTTCTTAGCATATCAAGCAATCGATCAACTCCGATAATTAGGCCTATTCCTTCTACAGGAAGTCCCACTTGATTAAAAACCATGGCAAGCATAACGAGTCCTACAGAAGGAACTCCTGCTGTACCGATAGAAGCAAGAGTCGCTGTGAGGATAACCATGAGATATTCACTGACACCGAGAGGAATGCCGTAGGCCTGAGCAACGAAAACAACTGCCACTCCTTGCATGATGGCGGTGCCATCCATATTAATCGTGGCCCCAAAAGGTATAACAAAGCTGGAGACAGATTTATCGATTCCGAGTTTATGTTCACAAGTCTCGAGGTTAAGAGGAATAGTGGCATTAGAGCTAGAGGTAGAGAAAGCAAAAACCCAAACCTCTTTAAATTTTTTTATGAATGATAAAGGTCTAAGTTTTGCAATGAACTTAAGCATGCTTCCATATAAGAAAATAACATGAAAGAGAAGAACTAAAATGACGGTGAAAAAATATTTTGCCATAGGAAGAATGGCAGCAAATCCTTGAGTCGCAAACACTTTCACTAGTAAGCAAAAAACACCGATCGGAGCAAAATGGATCAGGTAGATCACCATATTTAAAATAACTTCATTCAAATCATGAAAGAAGTTTAAAACTCGCTGACCCTTTTCCCCGGACATGGTGATACCGATCCCAAACAGAATAGCAAAAATAATAACCTGTAAAACTTCTCCTTTGGCCATCGATTCAATAGGGTTACTTGGAAATATTGAAATAAGCATATCAACTATGCTCATTTTATTGTTTAGCTCAACAGGCTGGGAGGGGGTTAAATTAAAATTGAGTCCAGGATTGGTAAGGTGAGCGATTATGATGGCGCCAGCAATTGCTATACCAGTTGTCAGTGTATAGAGAATAAAAGTTTTTAATCCAATACGACCAAGTTTTTTTACGTCTTGAAGAGAACCTGTGCCGGTAACCAAGGAGACAAAAACCAGTGGAATAACCATAAGTTTTAAGCTGGCCATAAAAATTTGTGATCCGACTTCTATTGCACCCTGAATGACATAAGTGTCAATCCAAGGGGTATGAAAACGATTAAGCAATAGGCCTGTGCCAATTCCCAAAACCAGGGAGATCATGATTTTTCTTGTTAAACTCATAATAAAAATCCTTTCTTTTATTATCCCGCTAAATTCTCATTGGGCAAGGCTTCTCTAGTACTAAGCTCAGACGCATTTTGGCCCTTCTTAAAGTTTTGTTCTCCTGACAAGTGTTAAAATTTATCTGCTTTGAGGGGGATTATGTTTAAGAATAGGCCACTGCTTTATTTCTCACTCTCTCTAATTGTTCATGCTTTACTTTTGTATGTTTACCTGCCTGAGATTAAGGAGAAAAATAAGAGAAGCTCAAGTGTCTCAGAACCTGAGAAGGTATTAAAAGTCTATTTGAAAACCAAAAGACAGATTGTTCGCTCAGAAGAAAGTGATGATAAGCGAGTAAAAGAAGATAGCTACTTAAGTGATAAGAGCAGAAGTTTTGAGCGAGAAAGTGTGGCCAAAAAAGTTTCTCCTTTTCAAGAAGGAAGTGGTGGGGAGTCAAAATCCCATGTTAAAAAAGATTTAAAACTTTCTGATCTTGGTTTTAAAAAAAATAATAATCTTTATAAATCAAGTCCCCAGGAAGTAAGAAAGGGGAGTCATGGTGCAACGAATGACCATATCGAGAATGTTCCTCTGGGAGATCATACTTATTTAAATACTGTTGAGTACAAATACTATGGGTTTTACTTTCGTATTAGACAGAAGCTCGAACAGTTTTGGGGAAGAAGCATTCATGAAACTGCTTTGCAGTTAATGAAAGAGAAGCGAGTTATTGCTAAGAATGATGAGCATGTAACAGCATTAAGGATTGTGCTGGATACGAAAGGACACATTACGGCCATTAAAGTTCTAGGTTCCAGTGGTGTGCGAGAATTAGACGATGCCGCCATTCGGGCTTTCAATGAAGCGGGCCCCTTTCCTCATCCTCCCAAAGGCCTAATTGTAAAAGGTCGTGTGGTTTTACAATGGGGCTTTGTCGTCAAGACATAAACTTAAGTTGGAATTAATGAATATGTATTTATAATGGGTAGAATGAAGACAGTTTATATAATAGATGATGATAAAGATATTCGTGAAGTCATGACCTATGTTCTTGAATCAGAAGGTTATAAGACTGTTCCATTTAGTAATGCTTCCAGCGCTTTAGAAGCTCTAAAAGAAGGAAATCGTCCTATGGCCATTATCCTCGATTACATGATGCCTGGGATGAATGGACTTGAATTCCTTGATAAGCTCTCCGAGTTACCTCCCGAAATCCAAACAGTCCCTATTGCTTTTTCTTCAGGTATGGGAAGAGTTGATGGCATCAATAGCTCAGCAAAAGTCACAGTGCTTTCGAAGCCCATTGACCTAGAGCAACTGTTCAGTTTCTTGAATAATATTTGACTTCTTTGCTCGACGAAGTAATGAAAATTTAAAAATAATTCTCAGATACTTCGAATGAACTTCTCTGGCAGTTGCGGCCATTCTGATGGCACAATAAAAGCTGACGCCAAAGTTTAATATCCCGATTACTGTTAAGCTCACCAACATTTCAAGATAAAGATACCATTGATCAAGTCCTGGAGTCAGAGAACTCAAGGCCAGAGTTACAGTACCAGTAGCAAGAGTGACGTGTCGGATATCCAGTGGAAGACCAAAGATTTTTCCGATAATGACTGGAGCGGCCAGAAAAAAAGAAATAGAAAGGCATCCCGCAATTCCTGAAATAGTTCCTGGTAAGGACTCTGCAAGAGCACGAGACTTCTCTTTTCCTAAAATACTGCTGATAAGACTGTTCTGAGTAATCAGTGAAGGGATATTTCGATAGATGACCCAGTTCTCCGTCCATCCTGAAATAACACTGGATAGCCATAAAAGGACACCGGTTAGTGCAGCATAAAGAAGAGTTAGACTGGTAAAGATACTGTGCTTATCGAGAATAAGATAAGCTTCCTTCTCACTAACAATAGAATCTCCAAAGGAGAAACGATAAATGAGATCCAGCAAATAGGTAATAGGAACAACCCATAAGAAGTTACCTAGAAAGGCCAGGAATTGAGAGTAGCTGATTAATCGAACCTCACTAATAATGCTACTGAGTTCTCTGGTTTTCTTAAAATCTTCAAATTTTCTGGATAGAGCACTCGCCGTA
>DATGND010000304.1:0-5845 GCA_035306925.1 Bacteriovoracaceae bacterium
TGTTCAAAGCACATTTAACAAGAGAGTGTGGAATGAAACTTTAATGAACGTGGCTTTCTGGGGACTTAACCTAGGGCTTGCATTAATGATTGTGTTAAGTCTTCTTCCTATTGGCCTTATTCAGTTTAAGGCTGCATTAGAAGTCGGTCTTTGGTACGCCAGGGGATCCGAAGTCATGCAAACAGACCTCATTCAAAACCTTCGTTGGTTAAGATCCATTGGAGATATCGTATTTGCTATTGGAGCTCTAAGTTTTGCTGCGGCCATTATCGATCGAGTAGGGCTTTATAAATTTAATAAAGTTAAAACCGTTGAGGTGGAAAATGATGAAGTCGCTTCCGTCTAATGTAACTGCTTACAAAAGAACTGATGTCTTTACGGAGACATCAGTTCCTAAAGGATTACTCAATACTCATCGTACTCTTCCAGGAGTATGGGGAAAAATCGTTGTTCTTGAAGGTTCTCTTACTTACGTTATTGTAGGAGCACCGGAAGAATATGAACTTAATGCTGAAAGATTTGGGGTTGTAGAGCCCCAAGTCGTTCATCATGTTAGACCAAATGGGAAAGTTTCATTCTATGTCGAATTCTATAAATAACCGCTCTCTAAGTTATGGTGTGAAGGATGCCTCTTACCTCGCTGCAGGTGAAGAGGCGGGCCTTCGTCAATTGTGCACTGATTTTTACCATCTCATGAGCACTCTTCCTGAGGCTCAAAAAATCAGACAAATGCACAAAGATGATCTTGAGATAATGATTGATAAGCTGACTCTTTTTCTTTCCATGTGGCTTGGTGGACCGAAAACTTATCAAGAAAAATATAACTTTGTAGGGATGCCTGCTGCTCATCAACATCTGATTATTAATGAGTCGGAACGAGAAGCATGGTTATTATGTATGGACTTAGCTTTAGAGAAACAACCCTTTGAAGAAAGTTTTAAGTTTTACCTCAAGAAGCAATTTAGATTTCCTGCGGAGATGATCTACAGAACGTCTCGAAAAGGATGAGGCTAGTCAGAACCAAGAGAGTTCTCTAAAATGAAGAAAACTCTTATCTAGGACTATTCTCAAATGGATAAACTTCTTATTTCTGGCCCTTGTCAGCTTAATGGGGAAGTAGAAATTTCCTCTGCTAAAAATGCAACTCTTCCTATTCTCTGTGCGACTTTGCTTTCACCATATTCCATTTCGTTTAATTATTTGCCGGAATTAGCAGATGTAAAAACGATATTAAAACTTCTGGAAAGTTTAGGAATGACTATTGAAAAAAAAGAGCACATTACTACACTTAATGCTGCTCAACTAAACAGTTTCCATGCTGACTACTCATTAGTAAAAACAATGAGAGCCTCTGTTTTAGTTCTAGGGCCACTTCTTGCTCGTTTTAAAGAGGCTTCCGTTTCTCTTCCTGGCGGATGTGCGATTGGTGCTCGTCCAGTAGATATTCACCTTCTGGGAATGGAAAAGCTGGGAGCAAAAATTGAAATTGAAAATGGTTACATCAAAGCTTCCACTGAAGGCCTTAAGGGTGCACACATTGTACTTCCTTTCCCAAGTGTTGGGGCCACTGAAAATATTATGATGGCCGCAGTTCTTGCAGAGGGAACCACCGTCATTGAAAATGCCGCAAGAGAGCCGGAGATTGATGACCTTGCACATTTTCTCATTACTCAAGGAGCAAAGATTTCTGGACACGGAACTTCTACTGTTACGATTGAAGGAGTAACTGAACTCAAGCCTCTCTCCGCTCCTTATCGAGTGATTGGCGATCGTATTGAAGCGGCTACCTTTATTATTGCCGCCCTTATGACCAAGGGAGAAGTTAAGGTAAAAGGTTTTAATCCAACTCATCTTTCTTTTGTTCTAGATACTTTGCAAGAAATGGGGGCTCAACTAGACATCGGTGAAGATTATGTTCTTGTGAAACCTTCACCAAAACTTAAAGGGGCCCAAATCGAGACAGCTCCATACCCAGGGTTCCCTACAGATGTTCAGGCGCAAATGATGGCCTTGATGAGCATCATCGAAGGAAGTTCCGTTGTTACTGAATCAATTTTTGAAAATAGATTTATGCACGTTCCTGAAATGAGTCGTATGGGGGCCAAAGTAACTCTTAAAGGTAGTTCAGCTTTTATTGAGGGAGTTTCTGAATTAAGTGCAGCTCCCGTCATGTGCACTGACCTTAGGGCATCGGCAGCACTCATTCTTTGCTCATTAGTGGCGAAGGGTGAAAGTGAAATTCAGCGTGTCTATCATTTAGACCGCGGTTATGAGAAAATTGACGAGAAGTTAACTAAACTTGGTGCAACGATAAAAAGAGTGAAGGGGTAGATCAATGAGTGATTGTATCTTTTGCAAAATTTTAAAAGGGGATATCCCGTCGAAAAAAGTTTATGAAGATGAAAATGTCTTTGCTTTTGTGGATATAGCTCCTCACGCTAAAGAGCATTATCTTTTCATTCATCGAAATCACACGCACGATATCAATGATCTTGTAGAAAATTCTCCTCAAGACTTAATTGACCTGTATAAGGCCATTAAAAAATACACAGAAGAAGGTGAGTTAGCTAAAGCTGGATTTAGAGTGGTGACGAATATGGGCAAACACGGTGGGCAAACCGTTTTCCATACCCATTTGCACCTCTTAGGAGGAGAACCCCTAAGAGGCTTCGGCAGTTAGAGGCCGTTAAATATGGCGGCAATCGTTGTTCGTTGAAGTTGGTTCAAATTAGGCACTCTTGCCATCATTAAAACCGGGCTTCCTTCAATTTGAGCAGTTGCTACAAACTGTCCCTTCTCTGGGTTCATTTCTGTAACTTCAAAGGCCTGTTGAGATTGATTGAAGTAAGAACTCATAAGTTCCTTTTCTTTTGCACCACCGGCCAGGAAATGTCCTTTTTTAGTACCAGAAATAAGAGATTGGGTAAGCTTAGGACGTTCTTTCTTTTCGTTGTTGTCATCTTTTTCTTCAACGCTAGTAACATCATTGAAAATAATGGAAAGATCAACCGCTCCTAAGTTTCTTTTCATCCAGTACCAAAACTCTTCAAAGAAGCTTAAGCGGTCTTTTTGCCAGAGTTCTCTAAAGTGAGTGATGATTTTATAAACATTTTCAATGCTGTTAAAATTTTGAATCATGGTCCAGCGATTGATCACTTTCAGGGCCAGTTCTTTAAAAGCATGGGCCCCCATTTGTTCAAAAGAAGTGTAGGAGAGGTCTTCGTTTCGAGCATCAATAATAGGGTAGAAAGATTTTTCTTTTTCTAAGATTGATACCAGTGAGCTGAAGTGATCGTCATCTTCTACAAAAAGTCCTGAAAGGTTTTGATCCTGCAAGTCCACAATATCAATTAAGCGGGACTCTAATGAATTTTTAGTCCAATCAAAGTCTTTTATCAGTAACTGGCTCGTAGAGCGGACAAAACCGAGTGAAATGATCATGCAAAACCTTCCTGTTTAGCTATGGATTTTACCAATACTGACTTTAAGTTACAATAAATCCATGCCTCATTACGTGATTCTTTTGCTTTTTTTCCTTTCAAGCTCTGCTCTCATGGCGCAGGATGAGCGATATTTTCGAAAAATGCTTTCCGGGGATTTAGTAAAAAAAGCGGATATCGCTGATGGACTGCCAAAATTTTTTGTTTCCGCAGATCCCTATCTGATGGACCTTAATGGTGATGGCATTGAAGAGCGAATTATTCCTCAGAAAAGGGATGGAGTTGATTGGCTTGAAATCCAAGACAGCTCTCATAATGTGATTTTTAGTGCAAAGTTACCTTCCACGGGAGTCCACTCTCACTTGTTCCGAATTAAGATGGTGGCCCTTAACTCTAAAGTTAAGACTCTTATTCTCTTTCTGGATGAGGGCTATACTCACGGTGGAAAATTTGAAGCTCAGGGAATGATCTATCTTGTGAGTTTTGAGAATAATGACCTGACAACTTTAAAGCTGAGGGAAGGAGCAAAATTCTTTCATGAGGTCAATGCTCAAAGAGAGCAGTACTATCGTCGAGGTTATAAAGTTAATGTCTATGATATTGACCTTGATGGAGATCGAGAGATCGTAGTCACTTACCGGCATATTCAAAGGATTTTTAAATATGCCGGACATGGTGACTGGAAAATAATGTAGTTTCAAGAAACGTTTCTTTGTTGTTCTTCTTCGTCTTGAAGTTCTGCTTTTTGCTTACGGTAATTTTCTAAAATTTCAATATTAGCAGCACTTTCTGTTTGAGCTTTTTTGCGGAAATAGTTCATTGCTAAAGACCAGGATAAAAGAGGTAATCCTAGTAAAGTGATGAGTGCAAAAATAGCAGAGGTGGTCCATGGCTTGGACTGAACTCCTGGTGCAGTTTGTCCTGGAGAGTTTTCTGCCCTGGCGATTAAATTTACATCTTGTTCAAGATTGTAGAGTAGTTCCGCCCCATGAAGATTGGGTGAAGTTTCTTCAACCATCTCAATACCCACAAAGTCTTCCACAGCTGGACCTCTAGCAAACGAGGCAGAGCTGATAAGTAGCAGAAAACTAAAGAGAATAATTTGAGCAGGCATATTAAGAACTCCTTCTAGCTTCCTTTCGGTTAAACCCCTTAAAAACTTAAGTCTAAAGTGATTATTAAAATAGCCGATAAAACCCATGTTGATCTTGGCTTTTAGGTCATGGGGTAATTATGAAAATTTTGTTAGTTTTTTCAATCCTTTCATTAGGCTATATCGGGACTTTATGGAAGTTCGGAGGTCTGGGGGAGAGTGTTGTCGCAAAGATTAAGGCTTCTCAGAATGCTGAAAAGATTGCTGCACAACTAGCTCAAGAAAACCGCATGCTCAAGGCCCAGGTTTCAAGCTTGCAGTACCAGGTTGCTCAACTCGAGTCACGAACCCAGTATTTCATGGCCCAGGCAGAAGGGAAAAATCCAGGAATCACTCGCACGATTGCTAGTGTGCCAGGAATGAATGCTAATGATCTTGTGAATTATGAAGTCTACAAATGGACTCCTGAAAAGCTCCTGGCCATTGGAGAAAAAGAACTTCATTTTAAAAATTATGATAAGTCAGCTCAGTTTTACCAGGAGCTACTCACTCGTTTCCCTCAACACAACATTGTTACTGACCGCGTGCTTTTCGGAGCAGGTGTTGCCGCTTTCGAAAGTGATCACTATGAGTGGTCTGAAAAACATTTCTCACGTCTAGTCAGAGATTATCCGCGCTCTCAGTTCTTTAGAGGAGCGAAATTATGGATGGCGCTGGCACAATACCACCAAGGGCAAGATCAAAAATTTTTAAAAACAGTTGAAGAATTCAGACTCAAATACAGAAACACAGAAGAGTGGAAGATTTTAAGTAGGTACTATGAAGATATCTCATACAAAGTTAAAAATTAGTTTGATCCTGATTGCTTGTCTTGGAACTCTTACTTCTTGGGCCAAACCAGTGGCCCAGGTGCAAGAGGTTAAAGGACTGGCTTTTGTCATTACTCCTTCAGGAAACACTAAAAAGATTAAATCTTTTGATATCCTTGAAGAACGATCAGAGTTGCTTGTAGAAGAGGGAACTCAGGTTTCCTTAAACGATTACTACAATGCCACTTATCATTTAACTGGTGGAACCCATGTTAAATTTTATGATCGCTCTATCCAGTTAAAGAAGGGAAAGGCATGGGTAAAATCCTTAAGTCAGGCCCCTCTCATCATGACGACTGCTAATGGTAGTGTTCAGTTTACTGGCGGTCAGTTTATTGCAACTTTTGATCAGGTGACTAATCGTTCCCAAGTTCTGGTAGTTCAGGGGGATGTGGATGTTTCTAATATCCTTGATCAGAATCTAAGCTACACAGTGACCCAAG
>DATGND010000305.1:0-7181 GCA_035306925.1 Bacteriovoracaceae bacterium
ACAAAACCTCTTTCATCCAACTCAGCCCCTAACATTTTAGCGAGTTCGTTGTAGACGATGAGTCCTAAAGAAACAAAGCAGATATCGACATCAAGACCATCATGATCCTTTAAAAGGATACGCGAAAGAATTCCCTTCGCTTTACCTTCAAGGCCAGTTATCTCATTTTTAATGATATCAAAATCATACTTCTCAACGAGTTTCTGAGTCTCTTCACTAAACTCAATTTCTTTTCCATGAGTAAGAATGGTGATCGGAACCTGATAGCGTTCATGCAACATAATGGCGACCCAGGCCGCACCGGTAGTATGGCCAATCACTGCTGTTTTCTTATTAAGAACATGATGACCATCACAGATCAGACAGTAGTCTGCCGTTTGCGCATTAGCATAATCAAAGATCGGCTCTATGCTGCCATTAATGATTGGCTGAACATCCATTACACCGGTACAAAGTATCACGTATTGAGCGTAATAAGTTTCATCTTTAGAAGTGGTAATTTCAAAAATACCATTTTCTGTTTTCTTTAAGGCCGTGACACCTACGGTTTTATGAATAAAAAACTTATCCTTAAAATCTGACTCTTGAATCCACTTGATAGTAGCAAGATTAGGCTCTTCAATCCCTCTTTTATACTCAAGATGGGCCGGCATATTCTCCACTCTGCGCACCCAAAGGGCCCGTGACTTTTTCTTATCTTTCGGAGTTCCCGGAAAAAAAAGACATTCATCATTATTGAGAACAGTACGGAGAGCTGCCATCGTACCTGCAGATCCCCCACCAATTACACATACCTGATAAATTTTTTGATTACTCATTACAACCTATTTGGCGACAACGACTCTATTATCTTCTTCCGCTTTTTGATCATGATGAGGGTCAATGATATGATCGCCATTTGTCGTCTTAATTTTGACCTCTTTGATTTCAAAATTCTTCACACGAGTCAGCTCGAAAGAATATTTATCCCAAATGATCATATGGCCTTTTCTAGGAAAGTTGTTACCTAAGTGTTCCATGAGAAAACCATTCAAGGTTGAATAATTATCATTCAGCGGAATTTTAATATCATATTCATTATAAAGATCTCTGAGTGAAATCGTTGGAGGAACAATCACTCCCTCTTCTGACTCAACGCCAGGAATAACGTCATCCTCATCATCGTGCTCATCTTGAATCTCACCGAAGATCTCTTCCATGATGTCTTCAAGAGTCAACATCCCTACAACAATACCGTTTTCGTCTTTAACTAAGGCAAGGTGAACTTTCTTTCTATTCATGTGGTCAAAAACTGCATGAATCTTCATATGCTCATAGACATAGAAAGGAGGCTTCACATACTTAGTGACATTGAAATTATTGCGGGCCTTATCCTCTATGAAGGCCAGATCCTTTACGTGTAAGAATCCTAGAACTTCATCAAGGTCTTCATCGTAGACAGGGTAACGAGAGTGGGCATCTTCCTTCACCAGTTTAATGACCTCTTCATAACTCATATCTTTTTGGATCCCTTCAATACTCGTTCGAGGGACCATGATGTCTTTAACTTTAATGGATGGAAATTCCAGGATCGAAGTAAGAAGCTCTAATTGCTTGGAGTCCATACTCTTTTTCTCTTCGGCCATCTCCACCATGATTTCGATATCGTCTTTAGTCACTTGTCTGCCAGTCACATTGGCGTTCTCTCCAAGAACTAAAACGATAATCTTCATAAAGGCTTTCACAAGCGGATATAGCAGATAGTAAAAACCAATAAGAAGAATCATACAGAGAGGCGCAATCTTCTCTGAATTACCACGAGCAAAAGTTTTTGGAAGGATTTCTCCTACAAATAAAATGGCCATTGTAGTGACAAACACTGAAATAGCGATGGCATCGTTTTGAAAATACCTTTGGGCAATTGCCGTAGAAACAGAAGCAATAAAGATATTAATAAAGTTATTCCCAACCAGAATGGTGGTTAAAATATCGTTAGGTTTTTTTAACCACATTTTAATGGCCCAGGAATCGATCCCATGCTCTTCTGCTATTTGCTTAGCCTTCTCATGAGGAAGAGAAAGAAGAGCGGCTTCTGATCCTGAGAAGAAACCAGACAATACAAGGGATACAACAAGAAATAAAATCTCTTGATCAGTACTCATAAGTTCTGCCTATAACATTGAAATGTGTGGAAAAATAAATTTCGTGAATACGTTTCGGACGGGGGTTCTATGGTTAAGATCTCCTGTTAGTTGAAAAATAATTATAGCATAAAACTTTAAAAGAAAAAGCTTCTCAATAAAATTTACTCACTCGAAATTTTAATGAGATAACGGTTTTCCCTTAAAGTCATGATCCGAATAAACGATGCGATCGTTCATTTCATGATCGAACTCTCTAATCTCGTCCATGTTGGTCAAGTTCCTGAAATTCGTTTGGCATTTATAACAAACGGCGACTTGGGAAAGTCTTCTGAAAAGAAAAAGATCCACGAGATAAAGGGCTACTAATGAAAGACCATAAGTCCAAATGGAGGCAATCGCTGCAATCACAAACAGTGCTACACCGATCTTTCTATTGAAGTCTTTTTGCTTATAAAAATCCTGGCGGGTACAGACCGGACACTCCTCTAGCCTTCCTTCAAGATGAGCTGGAGTAAACTTCACTTCAGTTATATGCTGGCACACTTCACACATAGCTTTAGTAGCTTCAAGTTCAGGGTTGATATCAACGCTTGAGCCACATTCTTTACATGTAATCTGTATATCCATCATAGGGCCAGTCCGTGTTTTGCCATTAAGTAAATTGATATTAATTCACCCACAATAACAAAAAACTCTATGATGTAAAGAACACCTGTCGCACTTTGATTCGACTTTAATTTACAAAGTCGGTAAGTGAAAAAGCTTAAAATAATCGGAGCGGCATACCCCCAAAGATATCTCATGGAAATGAAAAGCCAGTTATACATATAACCGTCTCCATGAGTTGAGCCTTCCACTAAATAAGGAGCAGCGGGCCCCAGTAAAACACTTACGGAGAAAAAGAGTTTAGTAAAAATGAACACCCAGAAAATCCATAAGCAATAAAAAAGCGGCTCAAAAGTTAATTTAGGAACAACCAGATAATAGTGCCCTAAAGTCATGGCAAAGTTCGAGATCGCAATAAGTCCTGCGGTAATGAAAAAAAACTGCAGCCAATTAGAATCAAAACCAAAAGCATAAAAACTGAGAACACTGAAGGTAAGAACCTGCAGAATATAAAGGGCCCACATAAGGGGTGTTTTTTCATCACGATGAAGAAAGTACGTAAGAGCATTGGAGACAATCAAAACTCCATAGCAGCCCATTTCGACAGCACTCAGAGCTGGTGTCATGAAGAAATCCAGACCCAGTACCAACATCAGCGATGCCAGAACAATAGAAGTACATAACTTATAAAATCCCACTCCGGTTAACTTGGTATCAACCACTGGGGCTAAAGCTTGAGTTCCAAATGAGAGTCCAAAAAGGAAGGTAAAAATAACTGTTTGAGTAATACTATTCATGTGGCCCACTATATAAAGTCTTGTAAAGATCATCAATAATCTGATGATTAAGAGGTGGAATTTTTCCTGCTAAATAAGAGCTGAGTTGGTCACCTTCAATTTCGAGCCACTGCCCTCTTCCCTCTAACTCAGCATATTTAGGAAATAGATAGATATAAAGAAGAATAACTTTGTCATTCAGATGATTAGCATAGTTTCCAAAAAAGTGATGATCCTCGGCCTTTATCCGAATCCCTACTTCTTCTTCAACCTCCCTAACACAGGCCATCAACGGGGTTTCCCCTTCTTCAATTCCCCCTCCGGGAAACTCTAGAAGACCTTGGTAAGGTCCATCATCAGTGCGCTCTTGCACCCATATTTTTAAACGACTTTCTTTTTCAAAGAATACACAAAGGGAGACAGGAATTATTCTCATGGGGAAACCACAATTTTCTTTATCATTAAATGAACGAGTTCATACAAAGCACTTCCCAGAAACGGAACCCACCAATAACCTAAACTCCCCAGGAACCAACCCACAAGCCCCCAAAAAATACCTACTGGAAGGATGCGAATAAAAACTTCCAGTTTAGGAAAAGATTTAAAAGGTTTTTGAAAGATCTGATCTAAAGTGAAAACCATTTTTAGAGTAGAAAAGCGGTATCGCTTATTCGTTTGTAATTTCTCAATTTCAAATCGCAACGTCCAGTTCCAGATAAAGCCCAGAGCTAAAAGACCTGCAACAGAAAATGAAAAAAAGCTTAGAGGTAAAAAAAGTAAAGAGAAAAGGGCCAGTTCAATGTAACGAGGATTATATGAACTCAGGCTTTTCACTCTAAGAATCCTTCTTTATTTAAAAAAGTTATCTCAGGGAATTGAATGCGAGAAGGAGCATTTAAAACAAAGTTAAATACACTCATAAACTCATCAATAGAAAGCATCTTCTCCCGAGAAAAGGTCATGCCCATTTTATCCCATAGCGGAGTATCAATGGCCCCTGGACAAAGATTAGTGAAACGAATCTGGTAACTCTTCCACTCTTTTTTTAAACTCTCAATCAAGCCACGTTGGCCAAACTTAGATGCATTATAACCACTCACATTAGGATACCCATAGTGAGAAGCAGCGGAAAGAATGGAGATGATATGTGTCTCTTGAGGAATGATAAATGGAGCAAGATATTTGAACATCATAAATGGGCCAACCGTATTAGTTGCCAAGTGATCTTCAAACATCGATGTACTCATATCAATCACGGAACTCATCTGACACATGCCCGCGTTATTAACAAAAAGATGAATATCCTCTGTGAATTCACGGATCGTTTCATAAAACTCAATCACCGATTCTTCTGAGGTGATATCCAGTTCTACGTCATAGAAATTATCATGTTCGATGGAAGTTCCTGAACGGGATCCACCGAAAACGGTGAATCCCTGATCAAGTAAAGATTGTGTTATTTCAAAACCAAGACCGGAAGAGGAACTTGTAACAATGGCCATTTTTTCCATAGATATTACTGCTCCCTTCCTTCAATTATTTAGCAATACCTACAGCACGAGTCTCTCTGATCACAGAAACTTTAATTGTTCCTGGGTAAGACATCTCTTGCTCAATCTTTCTAGCGATATCGCGAGAAAGCATAATTGTTTGTTCATCTGATACTTTTTCGTTTTCAACCAGTACACGAACTTCACGACCTGCAGAGATCGCATAAGATCTATGAACACCTTCAAAACCATTAACGATTTTTTCAATATCTGAAAGACGAGAAACGTAAGACTCTTTAAGAGCTTTACGAGCACCTGGACGGGCCCCAGAAAGAGCATCAGCAGCTGCTACAATATGAGCAAGAACTGATTCAGGTTTTTCATCATCGTGGTGAGCACGGATAGCGTGAACGATATCCGGAGACTCTCCGTATTTCTTAGCGAAGTCAGCACCGATAACCGCGTGAGAGCCTTCTGCCGAAGCATCAAGCACTTTACCAATATCGTGAAGAAGACCTGCACGACGAGCTTGCTTAACGTTAAGACCAAGTTCAGCGGCCATGTTACCTGCAAGGAAAGCAGCTTCAAGGGCGTGCTGATATTGGTTTTGAGTGTAAGAAGTTCTCCAGTTAAGAGCACCAATGAGTTTTAGAATTTCAGGGTGGATACCGTGAACACCGATTTCCATCTGAGCTTTTTCCCCAAGTTCACGAAGACGAGATTCAAATTCTTGCTTACACTTCTCGTAGAACTCTTCGATTTTAGCTGGGTGAATACGTCCATCAGCGATGAGACGTTCAATAGTCATACGAGAGATTTCCTTACGTACGACGTTGAATGAAGAAATCGTCACAATTCCTGGAGTATCGTCGATAATCAGATCCACACCACAGATTTGCTCAAATGCTCTGATATTGCGACCTTCACGACCGATCAGACGTCCTTTAACCGCATCATCAGCAATCTCAACCGATGAAATAGTTTGCTCAGCTACGTACTCTCCGGCGAAACGCTGAATAGCAATACCAACGATTCTCTTAGCTCTTTTTTCAGCTTCTTCATTGGCCTCTTCTTCAATGCGCTTAACTTTCTTCGCAGCATCGAGACGGGCCTCTTCTTCAATTTGATTAACAAGTTCTGCTTTGGCCTGCTCTTTAGTAAGACCGGCCACTTGAGTTAACTTATTAGAAAGTTCATCTTGAATTTCAATGTTCTTTTTAATTTCTTGATCTAGCTTTTGAACGCGCGTGTCGATTTCAACTTCACGGGCCTTAAGTTTTTCTTGTTCTTTTTGTAATTGCTCAGTTTTTTGTTCCAAAGAAATTTCTTTCTTCGTTAACCCTCTTTCAAAGTCAGCAAGGTGCTTTTTCTTTTTTTCGATTTCTTGTTCAAGGAGAGATCTTTCTTCACGAACAAGTTGCTTGGATTCACTAAGGGCCTGTTTTCTTAAGTTTTCAGCCTCAGCTTGGGCCTTCTTAAGAATATCTTCACTGGCCAATAATTGATTTTTCTTATCGATAGAACTCTTAATAGTAAATAAAATGAAGGCAATAACAACGCCAACAACTGTTCCTATTAGGATCATCACTATAGGATTCATAGTTTCCCCTTATATCCTCTTTTGCTGGTGAACATCCCAACAAAAGTTTTCTGTTATTATAAAATCCATCAAAGCATCATGTGGCTCGATTGGAATATTGTCACAAATTAAAGCTGAGTATGTCAGCGCAATTCTTACCGGAATATTAATTTCGAGGTAACGATCATAATATCCGCCCCCTCTACCCAGCCGTTCGCCCTTAAAACTAAAGGCAAGTCCGGGAACAAGCAGCCACGCAGGCTTTACAATTTGGTAGGGAGGGTCCAGCCAAATTTGACCTTTTGGGTTTTCACTTAAAGCAAACTGCATCCCATCAGGTTGTAAAACTGGATAACTTATTCTTAATGAAAAAAGACGAGAGAGCTCGTTGAAGTCCGCGGCAATCTCATTTTCCATAGGCAAGTAAGCTCCACCTATCTGACTAATGAGATCAGGACGAGATTGAAAGAAACGTTTGAGCTCGTTAGTGACACCTTGATTGATTTCACTTAAACGAGCAGGAGACAGGCCATTTATCTTTGAGTGAATATCCGATCTTATGATCTTCTTGTTCACACTTACTTCGCTTCAAGGAGCGCTAGGGCCT
>DATGND010000306.1:0-11431 GCA_035306925.1 Bacteriovoracaceae bacterium
GGAGAAATCGCAAAGTTCCAGGTTCTCTTTATGGAAAACTTTGTGGAATGGGAAGATGGAGTAGGACTTCAGTCTGGACGAGTACTTTCTAAACGAAATGCCGATACACCTCTTGTTGAAGAAGATGAATGGGTGTTTAAAATTGATTCCTATGCAGATGATCAAAAAGTGAAAAGAATCAGATCACTCATTAATCATATTGGAGAAGATCTGCTTCCTCAGGAAGCAAAAGGTTTTCTATTACGTCAGTTAAGTTAGGGGCTCTTGTGGCATCCCCAGAAAACAAGTTTTCTGGGGATGATCTTTTGAGGTGTTTTTAGTCTTACTCTTCTTCCTCTGCTTGAATTCGATCTCTTCTGATTCGATCTGAAATAGTATGGTCAGGATCTCCTACACGATCATTGGCCGTTGAAAAAACTAATGTCTTAGTTAAATGTGACGGTTGACCTGAAGCCTCAGAAAGCTGCATTAAAGTTTGGCCATACTCCATTCTTGCCTCATCTACGTTTTTCTCACCCTTGATGATTTGGTCCGCAAGGTTTAGGGCCAGGATATTGGCCTCTTCACTATCACTGCGTGCTGACATCATACCCATAGTGCGATCAAGACTAACAGAGCCTGAAAACTCCCAAACTTGGGCCACTTTATCTGCCTCAGGAGAAGCATAGTAGACAAAATGCTCTACTACATCATTATGAGGTGTTGGGAAAAGGTGCTTTACAGGTTCTTTGTATACGATGGTTTTGGCAAATGGACCTACATTATGCCACACTAAGGTATTTCTGGTGTAATCCGAAGGGAGTCCATACTTACCAATCATGGCCCCCGCTGCTTTTTTAGAATCCTCTGGCCATTCTGCAATGTGACTATCAATTGATTTTTTTGAAATGTTGTCTTCCATAATCTGAGTCAGATTCTTGTTTTCTTTCTTACTGGTACTACCGCATGATACCGCTAGTATTATCATAGAACTGAGAAGTGCTAACTGCTTAAAGATTTTCATAATCTCTCCTTGATAGTGTTGGTTCAGTATAAGCAAAATACGTACCGTAATAAGTTGAGCGAAAGAGATGTAATTTGTGGTTTCAAAAAATTACTCTATAATGGTGACTTCATGTGAAAGGAGTTTTTATGCAATTAGTTTCTCAAAGTTCAATTGCAGAAGTGATTAGTAGAGGGCTTGAATTAGGAGCTGACTTTGTGGATGTTTTTATTGAAAAAACAAACTCAGAAGTCCTATCTTTCAAAAACTCTAAAATGAGTGATATTCAATCAGGGATTCAATACGGTATTGGGATTCGCTTGATCAAAGGAGATCAGGTTCTATACGGATATACTAACTCTGATGATCGAGAAGAGCTTTTAAGAATTACGGGTCTTTTAGGTCAGCGTTTTAAAAGTCAGAAGACATCTCAAACCATAAGTTTTGAAAAATTAAATTATCCTGAAGTAGGAAAGCTTAAAGTTTTTGATGTTTCTTTGGATCAAAAAATCGCTCATCTTAAATTTTTAGATGAAGCTTTTAGAAAAGATAAACTCGTTACTCAAGTTGTTCTGGATTTTATCAATAGAGACCAACAGGTAGAGATTTACAACTCAGAGGGACTTCATGCTTATGAGCGACGTCCTTACATTCGAATGATCAATAACATCATTCTTCAAGATGGTAATCTGCAAACCAGTGCTTATAATGCACCAGGGGCCAGAGGAGGATGGGAGTTTATTGAAAAAATGGATCATCAAAAAAATATTGAGGATCTCATTCGACAAGGTCGCACAACTCTTTATGCCAAACCTTGTCCTGCAGGAGTGATGCCTGTGGTGATTGATAATGGCTTTGGTGGCGTTATCTTCCACGAAGCTTGTGGTCACTTATTAGAAACAACTGCAGTGGAGAAAAAAGCAAGTGTATTCTGGGATAAAAAAGGAGAGATGATTGCTCATCCTAATTTATCCGCTTCAGACGATGGAACGATTGATTCAGAATGGGGGTCCTTATCCATTGATGATGAAGGTATGCCGACACAAAAAACGAAGCTGATTGAAAATGGTGTTCTTAAGAATTTTCTTTGTGACCGTGTAGGGCACATTAAAACAGGTCATCCAAGAACTGGTTCTGGAAGAAGACAATCCTATAAGTTTGCTCCTGCATCTCGAATGCGTAATACTTTTATTGAAGCCGGACCTTATTCAAGGGAAGAGTTAATCGCAAGCTTAGGAAATGGTTTATATGCCAAAAAAATGGGTGGAGGATCAGTTAACCCTGCCACTGGAGAATTTAACTTCTCCGTTCTTGAAGCTTATATGGTAAAGGACGGTAAAATTGGTGAAGCCGTTAAGGGGGCAACTCTTATTGGCCGAGGTGAAGATATTATGACCAAGATTTCCATGGTGGGCTCTGACCTCTCACTCATGGCCGGAACTTGTGGATCAGTGAGTGGGATGATTCCTACAACCGTGGGACAACCTCCATTAAAAGTAGATGAAATCCTTGTGGGAGGTAGAGCATGAGAGATTTATTAGAAAAGACTTTAGAAGAAGTTAAAAAAGAAAATGCTCAGGGAGATCTTATTTTCCAAAGCTCAAAATCTTTAAAACTCTCTGCCTTTGGAAAGGATTTAACGGAATATAAAGTGTCAGGATCTCAGGTACTGGGTTTGAGACTCATCAAGAATAGTAAAGTGGGTCTTGCTTATACAGAATCTCTTGATCAGGACTCTTTAAAAAACTTAGTTAAAGCAGCCTTGGCCAATGCTCATGCTTCAAGTGAACATGAATATGAACAGATTGCTCATAATGAAGGTGAAGTTCATGATGAAGAATTAACAGAGCAAGCAGAGGTTGACGTTGAAGAGAAAATTAAAAAGGTTACAGGTCTTTTAGAAGAGTTTAAAGCCCTGGATTCCAGAGTGGAGTCTCTTCCTTATAATGGTTATGTTGAGAATGAAAACTTTAATATTTATCTCAATAGTCATCATCGGTTTGTCACAAGAAAAGATCGTTTCTTTCAATCTTGGGCCATGCCACTTCTTTTAGAGAACGGTAAGAAATCCACTTATTATGATTACTCTATTGCTTCCAGTTATCAAAACCTGGAATGGGATAGAATCAAAAAAGATACTCTGGCCATAACAGATGCTTTACTTAAAACGGTACATCTTAAGACTGCTAAGTATAACGTAGAGTTTACTTCTGAATGCTTAAGTGACTTTTTTCAAAAGTTCTCCGGAGTTTTTTCCGCAAAATCTGTTCTTAATAAAATGAATCCATGGGAAAAGCTACTTGGAAAACAAGTTATACATGAAGATTTAACTCTGGTTGATGACTCTCTTTTTAAAGATGCCTTTTCTCATTATCGCTGTGATAGTGAAGGCTTTGATCATAAGCGAGTGACTTTGATTGAAAATGGAGAGTTAAAGACGTTCTTGCATAATTCAGCGACCGCTAAACAATTAGGGCAGGAGAATACTTTTCATGGACTCCGTTCACCAGGATCTTCTCTTGGAGTAGGAAGAACAAATTTTATCCTTACAGGGAAGAAGTCTCATCATTTTAATGATGACTTTGTGGAGATTATTCAACTTGATGGATTATTCTCAGGATCAAATGAAGTCACAGGCGATTTCTCCTGTGGCGTTAAAGGGTTCTTACATAAGAATGGTGAAAAAATACCTTTTGCCGATGCAACTCTCAGTGGAAACTTTTTTGAGATGCTTAAGCATTTAAGTGTAGTGGGCACAGCACTACAAGCAGATACAGGTAAATCTTTATTTACCCCTAAAATAATTTTCCATGATCTTTCAATTGCAGGACAAGGTTCTTAGTGAAAGCCGCCCCTTCATAGAAGGGGCGGCTTTGGGGCATGAAGTCTTGAGAGAAAAGCATGCATTAAATGCATAGTCTAAAATTTTACGCTTTTATTACATGATAGTATAAGAATAGGCAGAAACAGAAAGGAGTCTTTTTGTTACTTCTATTCGCACTGTCAATTCTTTCTTTAACTCTATCTCTTCATGCAGACGTCAATATTTGTGATGATGTAAAGATTCTTGAACTTGATGAGTTCAATTTAACTGCTTCTGAAAAACTTCTCTTATGTGGTGATAAAAGAAGTAACGCTTATCAGTACATACCTCTTTATCAGAAGGAGCTTTATCTGAAGGCCTATCTTCAGGCCCGCTCTTATTTAAACCCTAAGTTTGAAATTCAAGATAATACGTTATTAGTGCATCTAGGAGATACTTATGAGGTCAGTAAAGTAAATATCACTTCAGATAATAATTTAAAGACCAGTAGCTTAAAAAAAGACCTTAAAAGAGTTTATCGTAAAGAACTCCTAACACCTCAGACTCTAAATAAAATAGAAAACCATGTTAAGGAGGAGTTTCGACAAGTAGGGTATGCCTGTATAAGGCCAAAAGGTAATGTCATTATTGATAAAAATCTTATTCTTATTGATTTAAAGAATGAAAAAAAATATCGCTTCGGGGTCATTAATAGGGAACGAATTAAAGGCCTCTTACCAGAGGCCCTGGATCGGTTTTATCCTTTTGAGAGACATCACGTTTTTAATTCAAGGCTTTTAGAATTAACAGAAAAGAGATTCATTCGTTCTGAGGTGGTTCAAGGAACATACTTTACAGATAATTGCTTAGAAAACCCAGAAGAGTTAGCAATCTCGCAGTTTTTTATTATTGGTCCTCCGCGAACCATTCGCTTTGGAGCAGGTGCCAGTACTGAGCTTGGGCCAATGTTTAGGTTTAAATGGAATAATAACAGATTTAAAGAAATGGCTTCAAAGTTGGGAGCATCTCTCAATCTTTCCTATCGTGTGCAATCTTTAAGTTTAAGAAGTGAGCAGTTCTTTTGGAGAGAAGCTCCTCGAAGATCTTTGTACTCAGACTTCACTCTTTATCGTGAAGATCAGAAAAGCTATGAAGAGACTTCTTTAACCTTTGATAATCTTTTTCGCTTCACCAGAGATAAAAGAGGGAAGTTTTACTCTTGGGCCCTGGGCCCTAGTTATGAGTACGGTCTTTTTTCAACAGCAGACAATGTTAATACCAGAACTTATTCCAGTATTTTTCTAAAATCCTATTTCCGTTTTATGGATCATGACTATGAGTTTTACGACATCCACCCTGAAGAGGGAAATGCGTTCAATATGGATCTTGATTTGCGAAGTAAAAACCTGGGATTTCATAGTGATGTTGTACGCATAAATAGTGATTACACTCACTTTGATCGACTTTTTTATTGGGGCAAAGGCTCTGTTATCGCTGGAGTTAAGGCCCTTGCTGGTACCAGCATTGTGAATAGAGATGTTTCGCTATCATCACTCCCACCAGTCGTTAAATTTTATGCAGGAGGAAGTGATGACATTCGAGGCTTTGATTTAAGGTCTCTTCCCTTTAATGATGGGCAAGGAGCTCTGACCAGATTAGGGTCAAAATTTGAGCTACGAAGAACTCATTTTATTAAACCGACTCTTGAGTTGTTTACTTTTTATGACTTGGTCTTTATGGGAGAGTATTCCTGGCAGCTTGATAAAACTTATTGGGACTCAATAGGAGTAGGTTTAAGATGGCTTTCTCCTATTGGATTAGTGCAAACTTTTCTGGCCAATTCCTATGAGCATGTTCCTTATGAAAATCTGGGACCCTATGCCTTTATTGGATTGGGAGGAAGTTTTTGAAAGTTATAAAGTATATCTCACTCATACTGGTATTCTTTCTTTCAATAGTCATTGGAATAGTTCTGCTTCTTTATTTTAATATAGGCATTCTACTAAACATCGATCGCTTAAAATGGGCACTGGATGAGTTTGAATTTTTTAAAACTTATTCCTGGGAATCAGGAGAGATCACATGGTCTAATGAAGGCTGGTTTCAAAAGAACTTAGAGATAGATTTTAAAAATTTTTGTTTCGATTATCGAAAAGAAACGCTGCAAGTAAAGGGGTGCTTTGCAAAAATTTACTTCAATACAGATCTTTCTCTCTTTCCTCCTTTTATTTCCTATCGTTCTCCACTGATTGCCACATCTGATTTAATCGAAATCACGAAAGAAGAAGCACAAGAGGAATCTCCATCTGATGAAGATATGGTGCTGGATGTGAAAAAGTATTACTCCTATGTTTGGAATCCCTACATTCCAGAACTTGATATGGACGTAAAGAAAGTTGACCTCAGTGTTTTAGAAAAAAACTTATCTTTTTCATTAGGAGTAATTAAAAAAAGCGACCATATAAAGGTCATTTCAAAGCCTTTGAAGTTAATGGCCATGAAAGACGGTCTTCAGCTCATTCTTGATGAGAATACAAAAGTTCCTTTAAAAGATTATGACTGGGAATTTAAAAAAGCTTTTTTAAGTCTTTCAATTAAGGAAACATTAACCCTGTCATTATTTTCTATTTTAGAGTTTATTGAATTATCTTTCTCTTCTCAAATACCTTCAGTTATTAGTACAAAAGAGATAGATAAAGTTTTCTCTGCATTCCTTGAGAACTTTAAGCTCCATCTTCATGCTCCACAAGTGCAGCATCATCTTAAAAAATTAGTGAAACCTCCCTATAATAGTTTGCCGGCACCATTAAATGAAATGGATGGTGATATTTTTTTTAAATTTGCTTTTTCTCCTCTTGAAGATAAACAGTATCAGGGAGAAGGGGAGTTTAAGGTGGATTTTAAGAGTAAAAACCAAACTCTTAATCTCGCTCTGATTCCTAAGGTGAAAGTTTCTGGTAAAGACTTTTCTTATTCTAATATAATGATCAACCTTCTTTTTCACGATGTTCTTCTTGAGTTACCACGATTATCAAAACGCTCTCTTCCTCCACAAATGCTGCCCGATACACGTTTTAAAGCCACTGCGGAAAATGAAACAAAGAAAAGAGATGAAGCTCCCTTACTGGTGGATCTTGATATTAAAGGAGAGGAGGAGACCTCACTTCATTTAAAAACAGATTTAATCGATGAAGTTATCAGATTAAATTTTCATTTTGAGATTGAAAATAATGAGTTTACCAATGGGTATGTAAGACTCCTGCCACTGAGCTTAAAAATTTTAAAAAGACCTATTAAGATTGATCGACTATGGCTTCAGTTTCCTAAATTAAGTTCTCCCAGATTAAACTCTATCATTTGGTTTAATCTGCCGGAGTATAAAATTAAACTGGTTTTAGAAGGACCAGTGGAGTCACCTCGATATGTTTTCGCAAGCGATCCTCCATTACCTCAGTCCGATATTTACTCAGTTCTTTTATTTGGACGCCCTCTTCAAGATGTGGGAGGAGATAACACCGCAGTGGCCCAACAGACCTCTCAGCTTATTTCTCAGGGGCTTCTTTCTTTATCTGTTCTTTATATTCTTTCAGGAACCCCTATTGAGTACATTGGCTATGATCCTAAATCCAAGGAAGCAACGGCACAGGTGGGATTAGGTGATAAGAATTCATTAAGAGTTTCAACAGGTGAAGAAGGTCGCACGACAGGGGTGAGAAGGTCACTTGGAAGGGGATGGTATCTTGATACTAGTGTTCAGAGTCCTTCGGGGGGCAGTAACCAAAAAGCTCGAGATTATGGGCTCTTTTTAGAGAGAATTATTTCATATTGAGAGTAAAATCTTCATATCTACCTGTCTTTGAGTCATTTTTACAGTATTCTTCGCTTATGTCTGATGAAAAAATCCTCGTCTCTGCATGCTTAGTGGGTATTAATTGTCGCTACGATTGCAAGAGTAAATCTAATTCTAAAATTATCGATCTTCTGGATAGAGGTATTGCTGTTCCGGTGTGCCCTGAACAACTTGGAGGACTCCCTACACCGCGAGAACCTGCTGAAAGAGTAGGGGACAAGGTGCTGACAGGCAAAGGAAAGGATGTCACGGAAAACTTCATTAGAGGTGCGGAAGAAGCCTTAAAACTAGCAAAACTAGTAGGAGCTAAAAAGGCTATCCTGAAATCCAAATCTCCCATGTGCGGAAAAGGTCTTATTTATGATGGTACTCATACGGGGAACCTGACTAAGGGAGATGGTTTTGCCACTGAACTTTTCTTGCGAAATAATATTGAAGTAGAATCCTGCGATTAGTGCTTGCTATTTGTAACCCCTTTAAAATCCTGGCAAATTTATCTGGTAAAAAACTGAAGAGGAAAATTCGAACTCCCTTTTAAACGAGCGTCATTCGCGCGATAATAGAGTCAAGGGAGGTTGGTATGCAAAGAATTTTCTCAATTATGCTTCTGGCCCTTCTCGTAGTAAGTTGTGCTCACGTTCGTGAACCGGCTTCAACTCCAGAAGAGCAACAACTGGAAAGATTTGAATTCTATCGTCTACAAATGGGCGCCGATATGTAATTCAGTTGGGTGTTCAACTACTTGAACACCCAAGGTCTTACCAGACTTCTAAATCACCTAGTAGGATATGTTCTGTGGAAAAAGGTGATGAAAACTCAACCTTGTATTTACCCGATTTAAGTTCCCCAAGATTGATTTCTTTTTTAGAGTAAGAGCTGATATCAAAACGATATCTTTTAGTTGGTGCTATCGGGCCAACTTTCATAAGCCAGCTTTCTTTAGTCGAAAATTTAGCACCAATATCAAATGGAATACATTGAACAATAATCGTTGCATTGACCTTGGTTTGATAAATAGTGGAAGTCGTCGGCAGCAGTTGGTCCCCATTCTTTTCTAAGATTGTACAGTTTTGACGTAAGTAACTCAGGTCATATTTTTTGGTGGCCAGCATCTCAACTTGATAGCTTCCAGGAGTGACCTCTAATTCAACGTATCCTCGTTCCGTATTGTTAAAAACTTGAGTGTAGATGGGATCTAGAAGTCTAGTCAGTAAGAGATCTCCTTGCAGCAGAGCTTGAGAATTATTATTAAAGCGAATGACTGCATCTTTGGCCGAAACGCTTAATGATTCCATTTCAAAATAGATCGGTTCAATATCAAACTCTACCTCTGCAGAAGAAGCCGTTCCGCCGGCCATTAAGAGGGCAATCTGGTAGTGGCCAGGACGATCAACAGGTAAAATAAACTCTGAGGTAAAGGCCATCTGGCGCGTTCTAATAAAATGAGGATTGTAAGTTGAAAAATTTAAAATTCTTCTCTGGCCTTTTAAGAGTCTAGCGTTAACTTTTACTCCCTTCACTGAATTAGGAATATGAAGGTGAATGCGATTTCCTTCTTGAGAGTTAACCTGTAGTTTCTTTCGGATGTTTCGATCGGCCTTATAATCATTCACGACGGTGACAGGGATAATGGTCAGAAGTCGATTATTGATTTGTGAATAAAGGCGAATCTCACCAAAGCCTTCATCCTTTCCGTTTAACACTTCATCACTATTAACATCAATGTGAATACGAGAAGAGGTGCTGCTAATCCAGCTTTCTTTTGCCCCTGATATTCCTTGAGAATATTCAACACGAACAGGGGTGACCAGCTCTGTTTGGGTATGTGTGGGAGCAAGTCTTGAGATATTTCCTCTGAGGTTAAGACGGTATGTTTCATGGTGTTGCTGAGAGCGTCTGATAAAAATACCATGGGCAGTAGCACCGTCTAAATTACCTTGGTTCACGCTGACATCGATATGAGTGAATTCTTTGCCTTTTATGAGTTCTCGATAAATTTCTAAGGCTGAATCCAGTTGAGGAAGACCATAACCTTGAGCAATAAAGGGTTCGCCTTGAATTTGGCGCCCAGAAAGTCTTAGAGCATGGATAACAGTTACAGCGTCGTAAGGTAGTCCTTCTTGTAAAAGAGCACTAACTAAAACTGTGGCAGCACCTGCGAGTGCAGGAGAAGCCGAGCTTGTCCCGGAAAAAGCTCTTAGCCCATCGTCGGGAGAGGCATAGGTGAGATTTGAAAGAGGAGCAATCATAAGGGGACCTGCACCACTCGCCCCAGGACCAAGAGAAGAATAATAAACAATCCTTCCTTCTTCCGGAAGACCAGTAACTCCATGAACTCTTTCATCAAGCTCTTTTGAAACATAAGCTCCTGCAACCAGCGTTGAGGCAGGATAGATGAGTCTGCGATTGAGAGAACCTAGGCCTGGACCATTGTTACCGGCCGAAAAACTAACGATAACATTATATTTTTTAACAATGTCGTCCAGAGCTTGGGCCATAAATTCTTGAGTGCGAGCAGATGTATAGTAAAGTGAATAGGAGACATTAATAACCTTAGCTCCACGGGAAGCCAGCCAATCAATGGCAAGAAGAAAAGTTCCCAGAGTATATTCACTTTCGGTAGCCAGATGGGAAGCTTGGGATAAGTCGTAATCAAGAATTTTTGAACCAGGTGCTACGCCATCAAATCCTTTGATACCACCCATATTATGTCCGGACATAACACTGGCAACACCTTCACCATGGGAGTCACCACTTTTCTCACTCTGAAAGAGTTTAAGAGTTAAATTCTTTAAGTCGACTTGAGCAACCAGAACTTCATTAGGGTTACTAGGAATAAGAAAATATTCTCCTGTGGAATCGAATTCTCCACGGCACTCGTTCTCATCGAAAAGGTCATTGAGGTTTAAATCCAGGCAAACAGTTCTTCCATCAAGGGATACTGTTGCTTTAAAATCCTTCATCTGAGCGTCTCGATTGATATCGATAATCCCTTTAAAGGATCTCAACTCCTTAATAGTCGTCTGGTAGATATTATCTTCTAGATGGAGAGGGTAGACCGTGCTTGAGGAATTAGAGCCTTTTGAAAGAAGTTTTCTTTCACCGGTGGTCGTCCATTGAAAGCCCTTTTGATGTGGAGAAATTCCATCATCAATGACTCCAACAATAACACCTCTTCCGTCTGCTTGCGGATGAGTTTTTTGTAACTCTTCAATACGGAACTCTTTTCTGGCAAGATAGAGACCTGAGAAATCAGTAAGAGGTGTTTCTTCTTTCACAACATCGATTATAGGGTCAGTGATGTAGGAATAGTTGTCAGTGACTGGAATTTCTAATTGAGTAAGATTTCTGGCATCACCAGTTAGTTTGAGAATTGAGTTTCCTTCGATTTGAATATGGAGTTTTTTGGCTTCTTCTTTTAAGGAGTCATTGATAACGGCTCCTCTAACAAGAACTGTTTGAACTCCTGAAGTGCTATCTAATTCAATTAATATTTTCTTATGATGAGTGCCTCCACAGCTTATAAAAAAAAGAAGTGGTAAGAAGGCAAAAATCTTATTCATTGGTAACCTTTTTCTCTTGAAAAGGTTTTTCTACCATTTTTGCATATCCCTTTCAATGGCGAATGAGGAAAACGACTATAGATAAGTTCTGGAAATTAGTTGTAAAACTAATTTCCAGAAGCTTTTAATTACTCAGAAGCATCTTCTCCACCTTCATCTGAAGGAGGAGTCTCTGATGAAGGTGGAGGAGTTTCTGCAGGAGGAGAATCTGTATTTTCTGAAGATGATCCAGA
>DATGND010000307.1:0-2935 GCA_035306925.1 Bacteriovoracaceae bacterium
AATTTCTCATTCAGAGCGAGAACCTCAGGAAGTGAGGGCCTATGAAAGGACACTTCATGGGCTACAGTTTTGGATCGCACTTCCTTTAGAGCATGAGGATGATGAACCAAGTTTTCGTCATTATACGAAAGAGGAGATTCCGGTTATTGAAAATGAATCTCTCAAGATGACAGTTATTGCCGGATCAGCCGCTGGGAAAACATCAGAAGTTAAAACACTTAGCCCTACTACTTTTTTGGTGCTCACTTCCCATAGGACCGGCACTTTTAGTTTTAATCATCTTCAAGGACAAGAACACGCAGTCTATCTCGTGAAGGGAAGTTTAAAACTCGGTGATCAAATAATAAATGAGCATGAGATGGCGGTCTTTGATATGAACTCCGATATTGAAGTGGAGTACGAAGCGGATTCTGTTTTTGCCATAATAGGTGGCGAGCCTTTTCCTGAGCCTCGGTATATCTTCTGGAATTTTGTTTCAAGCAGTAAAGAGAAAATTGAAGTGGCCAAGAAGGCCTGGAGAGATAGAAGTTTTCCACAGGTCCCAGGAGAAAGCGATTTTATCCCGCTTCCAGATGATAGGCCAACAGTAGTGGATTATCCTTAAAGTAAAAAAAGGACAGTAATGAAAGCAGTTGTTATTACCAGTTTTGGTGGTCCAGAAGTTTTAGAAGTTAAAGATCGACAGATTCCTAAGATTCAAGATGGACATTTAATCATCAAAGTTGAAGCAGCTGGAATCAATAGACCTGATGTATTTCAGCGACAAGGTAAATACCCTGCTCCTGAAGGAGTTCCTAGTGATATACCTGGTCTTGAAGTGGCAGGGGTAGTGAGTGAAGTTGGAAAAGGAGTTTCTAGCTTTTCAATTGGAGATAGAGTGTGTGCCCTGGTAGCGGGTGGAGGCTATGCAGAGTATGTTCTTGCTCCAGAGGCCCAATGTCTTCCTGTACCTCAAAATATCAGTTTAAGTGATGCAGCTTCCTTTCCAGAAACATTCTTCACCGTTTGGCATAACGTGTTTCAAAGGGGGAATCTTAAAAAAGGTGAGACTCTTTTAGTTCATGGAGGATCAAGTGGTATCGGCATCACTGCTATCCAGTTGGCGAAGGCTTTTGGTGCAAAAGTTGTGGTAACAGTAGGATCTCTTGAGAAAGGGGAAGCCTGTTTAAAATATGGGGCAGACGAATTTATTAATTATAAAGAAAATGATTTTGAAGAGTCATTAGGAAGTATGTCAGTTGATGTTATTTTAGATATGGTTGGGGGAGATTATTTTCCAAAGAATCTAAAACTTCTTAGGCCTGAAGGGCGACTGGTTTATATCAATCATATGAAAGGAAGAAATGTTACTTTAGACTTAAACCTTCTTATGAGAAATAGATTAAAGATTACAGGAAGTACCCTTCGTTCACGAGAAATTGAATTCAAAAGGCAACTAAGAGATTCTCTTCTTCAACATGTCTGGCCTATTCTTGAATCAGGGCAGTTCAAGTCTATGATCAGCCACCGTTTTAAAATAGAGGAAGTAAGTAAGGCCCATGAGTTAATCGACTCTCATACTCACGTTGGGAAAGTAATCTTGGAAATAAAATAGGAGAGACTTTCGTCTCTCTTAAATCTTTATTGTCTTGTTTCTTCTTGCCTAGATTTTTCTTCGGTCCGTTCTTCCTGACCTTGCTGTTGATTCTGACCTTGCTGACCTGCTAGATTTTGTTCTCTTTGTTCTTTGGTCTGACCTTGTTGCCCTTGCTGACCTTGTTGTTGTTTTTGTTGTTCTGGATTTTGCTGTTGTTCTGCCATAGTAAACCTCTTTGTTCTAGTTAGTACCAAAGAGAAGAGATGCAAAAGAGAGGCCCTATTTATCCTTCATCACTTCAAAGATTCCCATCTTGGTACTCCCTAAATTTCCTCTGGGAGCTTTACCGGTAATGGAGCCTGGGATGGCCAGAATAAGACGTGGGATCTGACCGATAAACTCACTCCAAACTCTAAATCGCAAGGCGAGTACTAACATTTTCCAGTGGACCATAAAGTGTGGAAGAGCCTCAAACTGAACCCTTACATGTTCTTGTTCAAGTTCACTAAGAAGATTTTCATAGTCAGAATTATTCATATCTTTATTATGCTTACTTACTAACTTGATTGGTAGCCCTTTTTTTAATTAGAGTTTAACTTAAGTTCAGAAACTGTCCTCTACCCCATAGAATAGGTGGCAAAGGAGGAACGATGGAACCCAAAAAGAAAATTGACTCAAAAAGAACTGAAATAGTTTCTGGTGATGGAAGTAACTATGGAGACGGAACAGATATAGACTTTCATCATTATTTAGGAAATGACGAAAATATCCCACGAGAGGATAGAAAAGATAGGGAAGAAGAAGATATTGGGAAGGTAGCACAAGGTAATGTTGAAAGCTTTGAGCAGAGTGCTTCCCCATAAGGACCTTACTAGTTGTAAGAGGTCATCATGAATATCATCCTCCTAGTCATGGGGATATACTACCTCATTACGGCACTCTGGCCTCTCATTAGCATTAAAACATTTGAACTTGTTACTGGCCCTAAAGTCGATAAATGGCTGGTATATACTGTCTCTTGCTTATTAATAGCGCCATCTTTCCTTTATATTTATACAGGTCTTAATGAAGAATTGATTTCACCTTTAATTATTTTCTTGGCCTTTACAAATGGTATTCTGCTCATCTTAATTGATGTCATATTTGTTCTTAAAAAAGTTATTTGGAAAACATACCTAGTTGATGCCATTCTTCAAATAATCTTGCTAACCTTCCTGGCCTTTAGTGATAGTGTAACTTCTTAATAAGCTCGCTTTTGTTGAGTTTTGATCGACCTTCCAGGCCAATTTCTCTGGCCTTGGTCATGAGTTCCTCTTTAGACCATTCCTCGTACTTGGGGCTATGTCCACCTTTTTTAGC
>DATGND010000308.1:0-2806 GCA_035306925.1 Bacteriovoracaceae bacterium
CTGGGCGATAGCGTCTGGAACAATTTCATTTACTGATAGGCTTGAAGAAACTCCAAGATAAGTATTCATTGTTCTCTCTGCATCAGGAGTAATGAGCACCAGACATTTTCCTGTCACCCCTGGCCCTCTTTTAATAGATCCAAGGTTGGAATCAATGCCATGATCCAACATATCTTGATAATAAAGATCCCCGATATGATCAGCTGCTACTTTACAGGAATAAAATCCCTTCCCACCAAATTGAGCTGTAGCAATAATAGAATTGGCCGCAGAACCGCCACATTGCTGTTTTTTAAGTTTTCCCTCAAGGGCATTTAAAAGAGCATTCTGTCTCTCCTCATCAACCAGAGTCATGAGCCCTTTATCAATACCATGGGCCGTAAAGAAATCGTCCTGAACTTCGTGCTCCATATCCATTAAAGCATTACCAATAGCGTATACATCATATTTCGTAGTCATCGGAGCTCCTGCAAGTGAGGCCTTACTTTAGAAGATTTTAACCATTTGGGCCATTACTTTACATTTAAATAGCTATCATAGCGGGTGGATTTCCCTTCAAACTGTAAACAATCCCCATTGACAAGAGGACGAGATAGTCGAGGACGCTTAACTACCACTCTTCTCAAGGCCCGAGAGCGGGCCATTTCAAAAACTTGGACAGCATCTTCATCAGAACCAATCATTTCCCGGAATATCCGCATCTCTTTTTTGGCCCCGGCCTTTTGATTGGCATCTTCAAACATGGGATCAAAATAAATGACCTCAAAATCCTCACTTTGTTGCAGAAAACTGAGAGCATCCTTAGGATGAAAAGTAAGGTTTTTAAGAAGTGGATGAGTAGCCGCATGTAGGGCCGACTGAATGAGAAAGCTCACCACTGGATGTCGCTCTAGAGTCGTCACCTCACAGCCCATAGCAAGCATCATCAGGCTGTCTCCGAGAAGACCCCCAGTAAGATCCAGCACCCTTGGGCGATAACCAGGTTTAATACCCAAGGCCTTGGCCAAATTCTCTTTATAGAGACTACTTTTTTTAAAATAAGAGAGATGTCGCTCGATGGTCTCATCCACCTCAATTCCAATGGGTTTTTCCTTGGGCAGATCAGACTTTAGCCATAACTGATTTCCAATTTGTTCAAACTCAATCTCAAAAGAACAATTTTGGGAATAAACTTCCAGTTCCTGAATGTCAGGAAGGTAGAAATTCTTATCTAAAACGGGAAGCTTTAGGGCCATAAAATCCAACCATCATAAAAAGGTTAATTAACTCGCTGCGCATCATTCTTATTTCTTAACAAATGTTTAACGATGGGACTAGTATAAAGGCCATTATTTTATGGTTTTCATAAGGATAAAAAATGCAGTCTCATTTCCCACTTAATTATCATCCAGAAAAATTAGAGCGCGAGCTAAAACCTTTTTACATAGGGGCCAGCGAAAAAGACATCAAACTTATGTTGAATGAATTGGGTTTATCAAGTCTTGATGAACTTTATTCACATATCTCTAATGATGTGAAAATGGATACAGTCAGACTTCCTGAGCATCTGAGCTACCAGGAGTTAATTGCTCACGTAAATGAGGTCGCCAATAAAAATAATACAAAACTCTCCTTCTTAGGTGATGGTCTTCCTCAATATAAAGTAACGGAAGTGGTTGAACCGGTTTCCAATATCAGAGGACTTACTACGGCCTATACTCCATACCAGCCGGAAAGAAGTCAGGGGACTCTTCAAACTCTTTGGATCTATCAATCTCTTTTAAGTCAACTCACTGGCTTTGAGGCCATCAATGCTTCTCTATATGAGAGATCAACTTGTCTCTATGAAGCTATGAACTGTGCTCTGAGACTGGTAAAAAATGCGAATACCATCGTTGTGGCTTCAACGCTTTATCCAGGCGATATCGAAGTTCTAGAAACTCTTCGTAAAGAAACGGAGATGAAGATCGTTTATGCCCCAATTGATGCTTCAACCGGTAAAATCGATCTTACTCAGACTGAAAAACTTCTTTCAGAAACAACTGGTGTTGCCGCTCTGGTTTTCCCACAAGTAAACAACCTAGGGATCATTGAAGATGTTGATGCTCTGACAAACCTTGCTCACACAAATAATATCAAGGCCATTGCAGTTGTTGATCCAATGCTTATTGGTAAGGGAGGATTAAAAGCTCCTATCTCATTTGGTGAGAAAGGAGCAGATATGGTGGTTGCTGAAGGTCAGCACCTGGCAATCGGGCCTAACTTTGGTGGGCCAGGTCTTGGAATCTTTGGTATTCGTTATAATGATTCTGATAAGGCTTCCATTCGTTCCACAGCTGGACGTTTTGTTGGAAAAGCTGTGGACTCCAAAGGTCGTGAATGTAAAGCATTAATCCTTTCAACTCGCGAGCAACATATCCGTCGTGAGAAGGCCACATCCAATATTTGTTCTAACCAGTCTTTCATCGCCACAGCAGCGGGAGCTTCCATGCTTGCTCGCGGAGATGAAGGTTTTGAGGCCACTCTTAATACGGCCAGAATGATGGCCGAGAAAGCTCTCAAGCTCATGACAAGCTATGAAGGTTTTTCACTAAAATTTAAAGCGCCATTCTTTTCAGAATTTACTCTGGAAGTGCCTCTGGATACTTCTGAGTTGATTAAAATCGCCTCTCAAAATGGCATTCATATCGGAGTAAATGTTACTGGACGCCATCAAGGTATTAAAGGGAACCTCATTCTTATGAGCTTCTCTGACATTCATACAGAAGATGATCTTGAAACTCTTAAAAACTTCCTTGATCAAAACTTCAAAAAGACTTCTGAGGGA
>DATGND010000309.1:0-4195 GCA_035306925.1 Bacteriovoracaceae bacterium
TCCAAGGCATTTCAGTAACAGAAGCCGTCATTCCATCCGTTGAGTTCACCATACGCAAAGCAATGACTTCCTCATAAACACGACCGTCCCCTTTGACTCCTACCGTTTTAACCGGAAGAAGAACGGTAAAGGCCTGCCAGGTAGAATCATAGAGATTGTGTGCTTTCAGTTCCTCATAAAGAATTTGATCCGACTCCTGAACTTTACGAATAGATTCTGCATTGAGTTCACCCAACACCCGTACTCCAATGCCCGGCCCAGGGAAAGGATGACGATATACCCAATCGTGTTCAAGACCTAACTCTAACCCCATGGCACGCACATCATCTTTAAAAAGAAAGCGAAGAGGTTCCAGTAGTTTTAATTTCATTCTTTCAGGAAGCCCGCCTACATTGTGATGGGACTTGATCGTAACGGACTTACCACCCTTTTTATGAGGAGAGCTTGATTCAATAACATCTGGATAAAGAGTTCCTTGCAGAAGATAATCAAAGTGAATATCGTGACTCTCCTGATACTCTTTTAGCTTCTTCTCGAAGACATCGATAAAGGCCGTACCAATGATTTTTCTTTTAGCCTCAGGGTCACTCACTCCTTTCAAGCGAGAAAGAAACTCATCCTTCACATCGAGAATTTCAATATTAAGATCTGTTTTTTCTTTTAAGAGTTTAATGTGCTGAAGATCCTGCGGCCTTAAAAGTCCATGATCTACAAAAAAACAATAGAGATCATCTCCTAGAATCTTCTGACTAATCACTGCGGCTACCAGAGAATCAACTCCGCCAGAAAAAGCACAAAGAACTTTTGATCCCTTCACTTTTCTTACCTGCTCTAAGCAGTCTTCCAGAATAGATTTCCCGGTCCAATCGTTTTCAAGTTTTGCAATGTCTCGAAGAAAATATTCAAGGATCTCTTTTCCTTTAACTGAATGATCCACCTCTGGATGGAACTGTAATCCAAGAATAGGCTTCGTATTATGCTTAATACCTGCAATTAATTTGTTGGTACTTTCAAAAATCAAAGAAAAGTCTTTCGGTATAACAGCAACATGATCCGAGTGAGACATCCATACGTTAGTGTCCCCCTCAACTCCTTCAATTTTAAAATCATTACAGAGGTGAATCTTAGCATTGCCATACTCGCCAATAATTCCCTTTTCTACTTTTCCACCGAAGTACTGTCCTAAGATTTGCATTCCATAACAGATTCCCAGAATAGGAATATCCGCTGTTAAAAAAGGAGAATAATCAGAGGTATCTTCAAAGACACTTTGTGGGCCACCGGAGAGAACGAGAGCTCGAGGTTTATCATTCTTAAAACGTTCAAATCCTTCATCCAGAGTGAGAATTTCAGAGGTAACTCCTAATTCTCTAAAACGACGAGTGATGAGCTGAGTGTATTGTGAACCAAAATCAATAATCCAAACAGATGACTTCATTTACTTATACCTGACGATAATTGGGAGCTTCTTTTGTAATAATAACATCATGAGGATGTGACTCTTTTAATGAGGCTCCTGAGATTTTAACAAAGCGAGCACGCTCACGAAGAAGTTGAAGGTTAGATGCACCCACATATCCCATTCCTGAACGAATCCCGCCTACCAGATGAAAAATATTTGTAGAAAGAGAACCACGATAAGGCACCTGCCCTTCGATTCCCTCTGGAACAAGTTTACTTACTTCTTCAACGGCACTCTGACCATAGCGGTCCTTAGAGCCTTTTTCCATGGCCGCAAGAGATCCCATCCCACGATACATTTTATAAGCACGCCCTTGATAGAGAACCATTTCTCCTGGAGCTTCATCTGTTCCAGCAAAAAGAGAACCGATCATCACTGTGGATGCGCCTCCTGCAAGAGCTTTGACAATATCTCCAGAGTATTTAATTCCCCCATCGGCGATATAAGGAATACCTGCTTTGTGACAAGCTTGGCGACAATCAAAAATCGCCTGCATTTGCGGAACACCAATTCCCGCAATAACACGAGTAGTACAGATAGAACCTGGACCTATTCCAACTTTAATACCATCAGCACCTGCTGCAATAAGATCTTCACAGGCCTTAGCTGTGGCGACGTTACCTGCAATGACATCAACTTCTTCTGAGAGTTTTTTCACTGCACGAACCATCTCAACAACACCTTTTGAGTGTCCATGGGCCGTATCGATGACAATAGCATCAACACCTGCTGTGATGAGAGCTTTGGCCCGATCCATTTCTTTGTCAGATACTCCGCAGGCCGCGGCCACACGAAGGCGTCCATACTGATCCTTATTCGCATTCGGATAAGCTTGAGTTTTAATAATATCTTTAATCGTAATCAGACCTTTAAGCACTCCCAGAGTATTCACAACAGGGAGTTTCTCCACTCTGTGTTGCTTTAGAATTTCCTTAGCATGATCAAAGCTTGTTCCTTCTGGAGCAGTGATTAAATCTCGGGATGTCATGATATCTCTAACTTTTAAATTGATATCCGTTACAAAGCGAAGATCCCTGTTAGTAATCATCCCGATGAGTTTTCTTTGATCATCAATGACAGGGAAACCAGAGATTTTAAACTTCTTCATCAGCTCAAACACATCCCCAATACTTTGCTCTGCTCGCACCGTGATGGGGTCTAGAACCATTCCTGATTCATATTTTTTTACTTTCTGAACCTCAAAGGCCTGATCCTCAATAGAGAGATTTTTATGAATAACCCCTATTCCCCCTTCCTGGGCCATCACAATTGCTGTTTTGGACTCAGTCACCGTGTCCATGGCCGAGGAAACGATCGGTATATTCATGGAAATACGACGTGAGAATTTAGTTTTTAGGTTAACTTCTGTTGGTAAAACTTCTGAGTAATTGGGAACGATGAGCACGTCATCAAAAGTAAGTGCTAAATCTTCTGTATAAAACATAAAGGCCATCCTTTTAATTACTAAAAGGATAGCCTAAATTACAGATTTTTAAAGAGTTTGTGCATTAGGAACTATATGCGCAGTACGTACCCAAGATTCTTGAGTGTTTTAATATGTCCAGAGAACGGACGAAGCTTTCTACGAAGGTTTGAAAAGTGAGTATCTAGGTTATTCACCTCAACGTGCACATCTTTCCAAAGCATCTGAATAAGATCATCCTTATGAATCACTCTATTAGGGTTTTGTGCTAACACTAAAAGCAATTGATACTCTTTTGGAGTTAGACGAACAGGCTGACCAGTTAAAATCACCTGATGCCCATCTAGGTCAATCGTTAAGTCTTTAAACTTAATGAGCTTATTATTTTGAACATTTCTCTTAGAAAGAGAAATTCTGTTCTTAATTCTAGCAATGAGTTCCTCTGTAGCTACTGGCTTAATAAGGAAGTCATCTGCCCCTATCTCCAGACCCTTAACTCGGTTATCTAAATCAGAGTCACCTGTTAAAAAGAGGATTGGAAGATTACTTTTAGCGCGCTTAACTTCTTCATACACTTGGAAACCATCTTTACCAGGAATATGAAGGTCTAGAAGAATGGCATCCGTATGATTGTTACGAATGAATTCTAGTCCTTTTTCTGGCTCACTGAAAGTATTCAAACTGAAGGTGTCTGAAAGTGAGTTAGCAAGCACTTCGAGTAAATCTTTGTTGTCATCAATAATAGTTACATGCATACGTGTCTTTTCCATACAGCTATACTAAGCATTTTAGATTGAAACTCTAACTCAAGAATTCTTGAAAAATTATTTATCTGGCTCTTAAGATAACGCCCGTGTTTTCATATGCTTAAAAAAGCAATCTAAACACGGACGAATAGAAATCAATAGGATTTTAAGTCGTAGATCAGGCTTTCTAGGTCGTTAGAGTACACAGGCCTAACGTCTTCACTCTTCTTTAGAGTAGGCACAACCTGAATCTCAGATTGCGAGGAAGAAGCAGGAATTCTTGCGAAAGTTTTTTCTTCTTTGAACCCGTAGTATGAAATCGGAGCTGATCCATAACTAGGGGCCTTCTTAGGTTTAACCGAAGCTGGAGCTCGACGTGACTTCGTTTCTTTGACCTCTTGAGGTAGCTGGGAACTTGTCATGAAGATAATCTCCCCTTTTTTTACGCTCATCGGAGTCTCAAGTGGTCTCACCGATGCAATCGTTCGCGATGGCTTAGTCGGTAAGGCCAGAGGAAGATCACTTTTCATTTTGAACTCTTCTAAAGCTGGGTTTAATGAAGCC
>DATGND010000310.1:0-10794 GCA_035306925.1 Bacteriovoracaceae bacterium
CTAGGACTAGGAGTTATCTCCTTAGGAGATTTTGCTTGGGAGAAGTGGAGTTATCGCAAAAAAATGATGATGACCAAGCAACAGGCCAAGGAAGAACATAAAGAGCAGGATGGTAATCCTGAGGTAAAAGCTAAGATAAGACAAATCCAGCGACAGATGGCCCAGAAACGTATGCTGGATGATGTGAAGAAAGCTGATGTTATTGTTACCAATCCAACGCATATTAGTGTAGCCTTAAAGTATGATGGGGAAGTCATGGTGGCACCAGCAGTGGTGGCAAAAGGAGCTGATCATCTGGCCTTAAGGATCAGAGAGATCGCCAAAGAGCATGATATCCCGATCGTAGAAAATATTGTTTTGGCCCGGACTTTGTATAAAACGGTCAAAGTGGGACATGGAGTTCCACGAACCCTATACAAAACGGTCGCTGAAATTTTAGCTTTTGTTTATAAACTTAAACGAAAGAAGAAAGCTTTAGAGTAACCTCACGGATGAGGACCTTATTAGGAAAGAGCCATGGATAGGTTTTTTACGAAACTAAAAATTTTTAGTCAAAACTCAGATCTTTTAATTGCTGTAGGTTTGATTATCGTTCTTGGAGTAATGGTTGTTCCCATTCCTCCTCTGGCGCTTGATATGTTTCTGGCCCTTTCTCTGGCCATGTCTGTAGCCGTTCTCTTAATGTCTGTTTATGCTAAAAAGCCACTTGATTTTTCTACCTTTCCTGCAGTCCTACTTATTACGACATTGCTTCGTCTCTCTCTTAACGTAGCCTCTACTCGTAATATTCTTTTAAATGGTGCGAGTGAAGGGACGAAAGCAGCAGGAAGTATTATTGAATCTTTTGGAGAGTTCGTTGTAGGTGGAAATTTTGCTGTTGGTTTAATTATTTTTATCATTCTTGTTGTTATTAACTTTATCGTAATCACCAAAGGTGCCGGTCGAGTTGCTGAGGTATCTGCTCGTTTCGTATTAGATGCTATGCCTGGTAAACAGATGGCCATTGATGCGGATTTAAACGCTGGTCTGATTGATGATAAAGAAGCAAAACGTCGTCGTGCCGAAGTAGCTCAGGAAGCTGACTTCTATGGATCAATGGATGGTGCTTCGAAGTTTGTTCGTGGAGATGCCATTGCAGGAATTCTCATTACCGTCATAAACGTTATTGGCGGGATTATTGTTGGTGTGGCCCAAAATGATATGAGCTTCTCTGATGCTTCTCGAATATTTACCTTACTCACAGTTGGAGACGGTTTAGTTGCTCAAATTCCTGCTCTCATCATTTCAACAGCTGCTGGTATTATTGCAACAAGAAACTCAAATGAGTCAGGACTTGGTGACCAGGTCGGCGAAGAGTTTGCAGCCCATCCTAAAGCTTTTTATATTACAGGAGGAGTACTGGTTCTGTTTGGACTTATTCCAGGATTTCCATCTCTGCCATTTTTTGTAATTGCTGCCATTGTCTCTTTTGCAGGATTTAAGATCGAACAAAATAAGGCCCGAGCAGAAACTCAGAAAGTTCAAGAAGCCATTTCAGAATCTGCCTCACCGAAAGCAGAGTCCCTTGAATCTCTTCTTCCGGTTGAGATGATTCAATTAGAAGTGGGATACGGTATTGTTAATATTGTCGATGCTGAACAAAATGGTGATCTCCTTGAAAGAATCTCTCACATCAGAAAGCAATTTGCTCTTGATTGGGGGATTATCATTCCATCAATTCGTATTAAAGATAATCTAGAGCAGAAGCCTGGTGGTTATTCAATCAAGCTTAAAGGAATCGAGATCGCCAAAGGTGAGTTAATGCCTGACCATATGATGGCGATGGATCCTGGAACGGTTATTGAAGAAATGGATGGTATTCCAACACAAGAGCCGGTCTTTGGACTTCCGGCCATCTGGATTACTGAAGATAAAAAAGACGATGCTCAATATAATGGCTACACAGTGGTTGATCTTTCAACAATCGTGGCCACTCATATCACTGAGGTGCTTAAGGCCAATATGGCCGAGCTTTTAGGACGTCAGGAACTAGTACGTCTCATTGATAATTTCAAAGAAGATTATCCAAAAATTGTGAGCGATCTGATTCCAGATATTATGCCGCTTGGAACGGTTCTCAAAGTTATGCAGAATCTTCTGAAAGAAGGTGTCAGTGTGCGTGATCTTCGCACTATCCTTGAAACCTTAGGGGAGTGGGGACCGACCACCAAAGATCCGGACGCACTAACTGAGTATGTTCGGCAGAGTTTATATCGCACTATTACTGAGAAGATCAGAAGTTCGTCAGGGGATGTGCCGTTATTTACACTTGATCGCAGCGTTGAAGAGACCGTGGCCCGCTCAATTATTCATACTGAAAGTGGAGCACAGTTAAATCTCGACCCTAAGATCACTCAAACGATTCTTGCTAGCTTGAATGAAAAGATTGAAGAAGCCACTTCTCAAGGAGAGAAAATGGTTGTTCTTTGTTCTCCTGTTATCCGTCGTCATTTCAAACGCTTAACAGAGAAATTCATTCCCAACCTGATCGTGGTGAGCCATAATGAATTAAGTCCTGAAGTCAATATTAGATCTCTTGGTACAGTGAGGTTGTAAGATGTTGGTTAAGAAGTTCGAAGCCGACACATTAGAAGAAGCATTGAAGGCAGTGAAGGTAGAGCTGGGGCCTGATGCGATCATTTTAAAAACAATTACTAACAATGGCCTGAAGGGTGCTTTCAAAAAGAAGCGTATTGAAATTACGGCCGCCATATCAGAGAAAAATTATGAAAAGAAAGCAAAGGTGGATAGAGTGTTAAACGATGATCAAAAAGAAGCCTTTTATCAAAGGCCAGCTAATTCGGTTAAGGAGTCTATTCACAAGTATGCCGGTAATGAAGCATCTTCAGGTTATGGGAATATTGGCCTGAATAAAGTTGTAAATACCATTTCAAAAGGCTCTCAAAGTCTTGCAGAAGTAACTTCCAAAACCTCATCTCTTTTAAAATCAAGTTTTGATGATTTTTTAAGCACTGATGATGAAGATGAAATTTACGATGAGGAAGAGAGTACTCCTTTCGTACAAGTAAGACCATCTCCGACTCCTTCAAATCGAGGTCGTTATGCCGAACCTCCTCAGGAAACTTATCGAGAAGAAAAAACGAATATGGTTTCTAGAGAAGCCTATGATGAATTAAAGCAGGAATTAAAAACTCAAAATTACAAGATGGAGCTTCTTGAAAAAAAGATTCAAGAAATGTCTCAGGCGCTTCAAGTTAATCAAAAAAATCTCAATGAAGCCACTGGACTCTATCAATTAAGAACAACACTGCGAACTCTTGATATTGATGAAGCTCATGTCATGGATCTTATTAAGAAAGCAAATTACGAACTTTCAAAAGAAGATTTAGAAAATCCTGATATCGTTTTTGAGTTTGCTCTTAAAGATATGGTTAATTCCATAAATACTGAGATGCCGTTATTTGCTAGAGTAGAGGGGCATACAGTAACGGTTTTATTGTCAGAATCGGCCAGTGGGCAATCCACAATGGCAACCAAAATAGCATTGCTAAAAAAAGACGTGGTAGTTGTTCAATTCTCTCAAGACGAGCAGGAGTTCAACACAGGAGGATTTGCTTCTCAGGTGTTTGATATCAAGTTACATCAAGCAAAATCATTTGCAGAAGTGATTGCGATCACCAGAAAAGCATACGAAGCCAAAAAATCAGTGCTGCTTGATATTCGTTTAAGCTCTCGAAATCTAGATGAAACAAGAAAGTTCATTGAGTCTTTGAAAAGAGGTTTTGATAGAGTGGAAATTCTTTGCACAATTTCTGCTATTCATTCAGAACTTTATAATAGAAAAATTCTTGCCCGATACAAAGACGTTGTCGATGGTGTTATCATTTCTCATGTGGACCTTTGCATGAGCTTTGGAGCTATTTTCAATGTTCATAGGGCCCACAACAATCTGCCACTTAAGTTCTACGGAACTGGGCCGGTTGTCCCTGATGATCTTGAAGGAGCTACGGCCGAAAGATTAATGGCCGGACTTTTTCAGTTCTAACTTAAGAAATTTTTTTGAATGATCTGATAGGAAGTCGGATCAGTGCGCGACAGGAGTTATATGCACAAGACCAGTGAGTGGCTTCTTTCTTTTGCTGCAGATGAAGAAGTAAACCAGAACTCAGACAGACGAATTGAAGAAGTAAGAACTTGCAGAAAAATTTCTATTACAGGTGGGAAGGGGGGCGTAGGAAAGACTTCTATTGCTTTAAAAATGGCCCAAGAGCTTGCTCGAGTTGGCTACCGTACTCTTCTCATAGACTGTGATTCAAACCTTTCAAATACGGCAATTAAACTAGGTTTACCGGTTGATAATAAATTTGAAAAGTTATTGTCAGCTGAAATTACCTTTGAAGAAGCTCTTATTCAAAGGGGGCACTTCCATCTTCTTCCAGCTTGTAATGGCTCCCTTTCACTCTTTGAAAATAAGCTTCAATTAGATGAAGTTATTGCTGATATTATCGAGTCTCACGAACATGAATACGATTATATTCTGTTGGATTGCCCTGCCGGACTTGATAAGCACTCCTTAAAACTCAATGCTTATTGTGATCATCGTTTTGTGGTCATCACGCCTGATCGTTCATCCATTACGGATTCATATTCTTTGATCAAAATTCTAGCTCTTAACTATGGTGTTAAACAAAACCACTTGATTGTGAATATGTATCGTCATGAGAAGCAATTTCAGAGAGTCGCTGAAATTATCACTGATACAGTGGATCGCTTTCTTGGATGTCAGACTATAACTCTCGGGGGTATCCGTAAAATTGATGTGGATCTGACGAACTTTGATACTTTTTTCCTAGCAGAAGACAATAATGAGTTTCAAAAAAACTTCGTTAAACTTTTATATGGATTCACCGAGAAGCTTGGTGAACCAGTAAGACCTCTTTTACGTAAGGGGAATCAACAACTGGCTCTTGAACATGACGTTCATTAATTCCAAGAAAGCTAAGGAGAGCTCTACATGTCATCTATAACGGCTAAATTGAAGAATTTGAAAGACTACCGCAGCACAGTTGATCCTAAGGTAAAAGATGAAATCATTTTAGAATATGCTCCGTTAGTTAAATATATCGCTCAAAAAATTGCATCTCGACTTCCGCCTAATATTGAATTGGATGACATGATTTCATGCGGAGTGATTGGATTAATGGATGCTATCGAAAAATTTGATCCTACTCGCGATAATAAGTTTAAAACATACGCTGAATTCAGAATTCGTGGAGCGATTCTGGATGAACTACGCTCGCAAGACTGGGTTCCTCGCTCTGTACGTGAAAAAGCGAAAATGGTTGAGAAGGCTTATGCTAAATTAGAAAAAGATCTTGGCCGTCCAGCTACTGATGAAGAAATGTGTGGAGAGCTTCAATGTACTATGGAAGAGTTCCATGAACTCATTAACAAGTCTAAATCAGTATCTCTTCTCAATATTGAAGATGCTCAAGCCATGAGTAAAGGAGATAAGAAGCTGATGGTCTCTCTAATGGAGACTTCCCGTACAGCTAACCCTCAAACAGTCGTGGGCTATAAAAAGGCCCAAGAAGTGATTAAAGAGGGGATTAAGAGTCTTCCTGAAAAGCAACGCTTGGTTCTTTCTCTTTACTATTTTGAAGATTTGAACCTCAAGGAAATCGGCCAGGTTCTTGATGTAACAGAATCTCGTGTATCTCAGCTTCACACACAGGCCATTTTGAAGTTAAAAGCTAAATTACGCAATCAATTTGAGTCTTACGAAGATTTAGCAAGCTAAATCCCAAGAGTCCGAGGGGATCACTCGGACTCTTTTTCTTTTTTAACACTTCCCAATCCAAGTAACTTTATCGGAAAATTAAGTATAGGAAATTACTTAAAGGGTGAAATTCAATGGATTGGAAAAAGACCTTTAATCGCGGTCAGTGGTATCTTCATACAATATTTCTCTTAACTCTAGCTTTAGCAGGGGTAACAACTTTGCAGGGCCTGAAGTTGAATCAGATTCAACAGAATCAGGAAGAGCGAACAGAAAAAATTAATAACCTCATTTCAGAATTATCAAAGACTCAGACATTTGAAAGGATTGGTAGAAACCTCACTCGAGCAGAGGCCAATCTTGCTAATGATCGTCTTCGCTCACTACAAGGCAAAGTAGCAGAGACAGAAGAACTGTTAGAAATGAAAGTAAGCGAGGAACTTTCTCAGTCGATCAAAGATTTTACTCAATTGATTCATAAAGCTTCAGGCTTTGCTTCTCCTGCAGATGCTTTGAAACTTTTAGAACAAAAGGTTGCTCAGATAGTAAACATCGCTAAAGAAAAAAATTACCGAAATGTCGGAATCATTTCAGGAAGAATGCAAGATCGTTTGAAGCAACTGAATGCTAAGAATGTCGGCTCTTCAGCTCTTGTTGGTACACTTGTTACTGATTTTGCCAGAATGAAGCAGGTTGTGACTAATTCCTCTCTAAGTGCAGATGAGAAAGAGCATTTAATGAATAGATTCAATGCAATGAATGCTGAGATGGATATTCTGCAATCTCTAAACGCTTACTCCAATGAATTGAAGCAATATGTAACTAAAGGTTCAATCGCTCTTACTCAATGGGTATTGGAAGCGGAAGCAAAGAAAGATGATATGCAAGGAATGATCAATAGGAAACAGAATCAGCTTCTGATTTCTTTATCATCGGTCGTTTCACTTCTTCTTCTTTCATGGATCGGGTTTGCTTATCTGAGCCGCAGACAGAAAAAGAAAATAGGTGATCAAATAGAGTTAGAAGTTAAAAATGTCGTTGAAAAAGGTATTCTCGCAGATCAACGCTTTATGATTGATCATTACTCTGAATCAACTCGTAACGATATTGTTAAGCTTCTTGATGAATTAAAAGTAAGACTTAATCTGGGAACGATGCTTCACGAAGGGCTGCCATTTGCCGGCTGCCTTGTGGATAATAACTTTAAACTTACCTGGTTTAATAATTTATTCCTTGAACAGTTCTATTTAAGTGAAGAAGAAGTCAGAAGTGATGTTTTTAACTGGGATTATCTTAGAGATTTTTTAAACCTGGATGAAGACCCTGTTTATGAAGCCCTGGCACATAAAATTGCTGGAATCTATCCTGTTAAGATTAAGCAAGATGAATACACTCCGATGCAACCCTATGAGATGTATGTCACTCCAATCTCAGTAAATAGGGAAGATCGAGTGATGGTTTTTTTCTATCCGCTTGTTTCGGTTAAAGATGCTATTGATGAACAAGTTAACCTTGCTCACCTGTGTCTGAAAAAGTTTGCACAGGCCTGGAGCGAAGAGAATCTTGGAGAAATTGAACTTAAGATTTTAAGAAAAGATTTTCAGAAAAATGATCTTGATGAACTTTATGATCTTCTAAGTGATCTTTATCAAAAGGTAGAAAGAGAGCGTAAGGAATGTATTTATTCGATTAATGCTCTTGAAAAAGAAAATACCCTGTTAATGAATACCATTGATGAGTTAAAGGCTATTGAGCATCAAAGAAAAGAAGCTATGAAAAAAGAGTTCAATCTCGTCAATGAGCTTCGAAACTCATTTCTTAATTCTGTTCAACGTTCTGAAAGCCTGATGAATATTAACAAGTCTATTCTACTGGCCAATGATGAGTTAAAAAATGAAGCTATAAAAATGCAGGCCGTTGTTAATAGAGAAGTGAAGAAAGCTAAAGAGAGCCTCGAAATCTTATCTCACTTAGAAACTATTAGAGTGGATTATAAAAAACTAAAAACAGAATTAATGGAAGTTAAGGCCAAGCTTATTACACTTAATTCAAGTCTTTTAGCAGGACTTCCGGTGCTGGATGATCATCAACAAAAACTAGTCCATCGTTATAAAGATGAACTGGCAAAGCTAGACTTTAACGTCGTTACTTTGGATAAGAAATTGTCACAACTAGATGTGTTGTTATCAAAATTTGGCATGATGAATGAAAGAAATCATGTTGAGCAAACAAATTTTAGTTTCCAGACTTCACAAAAAGATCACGAGCTCTCCAATGCTTTGAGCGATATTCAGAAAGGAATTGCTCAAGAAGAAAACGAGATTGTAGATCTATTCAAGAATTTGCACACTCTCATGAAGGAAGCCATTGAAACTTCTCATAGATTTCAGGAGACATCTGAAGCTCCACATGAGAACTTCCTTAACCAATGAGAACATTTAAAGCTACTGTAAAGAAATATTTCAACACCAAGACCTCTGCTCTAGAGGTCTTGCTTGTTATGAGTAAGTTGAAAGAAGAGCTTCTTCACGAAGCAGCGGAGAAAGGGGCCATCTGGTTACAAAAAGGAAAAGGAAAAACCTTACGGATTAGAGATCTGAGTCTTGAAGTCGATCCAGAAGACACCCTTAGCTTTTTTTACGATTCCCGTGTTCTCAATCTTAAAACTCTTGAATTTGCAGAATGTCTTTTTGAAAACTCCCATTATGGAGTGTGGTCAAAACCTGTGGGAATTGTTACTCAAGGTACTCAAACCGGTGATCACTCTTCACTCATGAGATATGTTGAAAAAGTTAAAAAGCGTCAGATTTATCTTGTTCATCGTCTTGACCGAGAAACTGAGGGACTGGTTATTTTTTGCTATCATCAGGAGAGTGCTAAATATTTTTCAAAACTATTTAGTGAGAACAGAATCAAGAAAATCTATCAGAGCATTGTGATGGGTCTTACTCCCGAAAGTGGTGAGATTAACTTACCCCTGGATGGAAAAGAAGCTCTGACCCTTTATAAACGCCTTTCCCATAACGAAGTTCACTCTTTGGTCGAGGTGGAAATTAAAACAGGAAGACTTCATCAAATCAGAAGGCATTTTGAAATGATCGGGCATCCGGTTTTAGGTGATCCTAAGTATGGCCGAGGTAATAAGAATAAAGAGGGGCTTAAACTTTTGGCCTATCAATTAGAATTCAAGGATCCTTTTAATCATCAAAAAAAAGTATTTACTGCTACTAACTCATTGAAACTCTGAAACTTTTCTTGGTTTTCTGTAAAAAATTCATCATTTAGGTCTTTGTGATGCATTGCGCTGTTTTTGCGCTTATGATCCCTGCAATCGATTTTGGGAGATTAGTAAATGAAGAAAATGGTGATTTCGACGTTATTTTTATTAGGAACACAAAGCTTGTTTGCAGGCTCACCTGTGGAGCTTACTCCTCGGAACAATCATTTTCATTTCATTCAAAAAATCGGAGAAGTAGCGCCGGCCATTAATGTAGAAGCCTATGAGCGAGAGTTAAAATATTTACAAGATGGACTTTCACTAGAAGAAAAGGCACGTACTGAGGCCAATCTTCTTGCGGAGGCTATTCGTTTACAGGTGATCAAAACCTATGAAGCTGAATTAGATAATCTAGGTAACAGTTTAGAAGCCTATGAGTCTATTCGTTCTATGATTCAGCGGGACCTTGAACTCGCTGATAATGAAATGCGTGATGAGCTTTTAAAGATTGCTGAAGGGGCCCTGCTTGCAATGGTAAATGCACCTCGCTCTGAAGAACTGGATTTAAGTAAGCTAGAAAATGTTTTAATGAATGACATCAAGATGAGAGAAGCTTATCTTTTGTCTGACCCTACTCCTTCGGAGTTTCAAAAAAATAAAACTACGAAATCAATTAATAATAATTCATCTAACTTCAAGAGTAGAAAAGAACTCGTTGATGCTCTTGTAAGTGAAGATGATAATGGCAGATGGTATAGAACCTCTTCTACCATGTTCAAATCGGGAGAAGCGGTTTCTAGAGCGAGTAATATCAGTCTACAAGTAAAAATTGAGTTCCTTGGAGTTAGCGTAGAGGCCGGTCCAAGAATCAGTTTTAGTCGAGAGTTCTCTACTAATGTCACTATTCATGCTGAAGGGCTTGAGCCTGTTCTTGATGGGGCCGGCAGATTCATTCACTACGTAAAGCGAAACGGAAAATTAACTTCGCAAAGAAGAGTGATAGGATTTTCTTGTGATGCTTCCTTAAAGTTTAGTTCAAGCTATGAAGGTCGCGGTGGATTTAAAGTAGCTGGAGTTGGGGTGGATAACTCTTTTAGTAAGGAGTATTCAAACGTTGTGACTCTAAACTCCCGAAGACTTCAAGTCCCTGAGTCTGTTGGAAGAGATGTCGTAAATCTTCACTACCTTACTCAAATCTGTCATCAGTCTTTTCTGAATGCTAGAATCAATAATAATATAACGGTGAAAGATTCTCTGAACTTGATGATGAAAAATGTCATCAATGGTGTTCGCTTCTCTCATCCTGATACTCAATGTGCTATCGATTCACATTGTAATAAATGGTTTAATACCCAAGTCCTTCCAATTTTAAGAAATAAGGCAAGACCTCGTTGTGTCCAGAATAATGGTGGAGTTTTCTCTTGTGTCATTAGAGGTACTCAAGGGCAAGCTTGTACGGTTATTGAAAATGGTAAAAGAACGTCATCAGGTTTAGGGGAGTACATCTGCGATAAAGGACTTCGTTGTGTAAAAGTTCGCAATGCGGGATGGTTCCAAGGTGGACGACTTTATCAGCCTTCAGTTGGAGTTTGTCGCTAACTAACTGCCTCACCTAAATGTTGATGAGATTAATAAAAAAGAGAACCCATGAGGTTCTCTTTTTGTTTTCTGTCCTCTTATTTTCTTATCATTAAGCCTGAAGATAACTCTGATTATAAAAATCGATAAAAATATCCAAATGCATTTTCAGTCGTTCTATCTTTTTATTCGTGCACCAAGTTTTTCTTATCAGTCGGTT
>DATGND010000311.1:0-2380 GCA_035306925.1 Bacteriovoracaceae bacterium
CGCTTATATTGCAGTGAATTTTTTTCCTCAATTTAAAGAGAAAATTATTCAGGCCGCTGCTACTTTTCGTCCAACTCCCAACCGTTCTCAATGGATCAAGGTAGAGGAAGCAAAAGTTTTTCTGGATGCCTACAACGCCAACCCTTCCTCGATGAAAGCAGCTCTTCAGGGCTTTAAGGAACAATTGCTTCAAGATAGCATGAGTTTGGATCAAAGCTGTGTCGTTTTAGGGGATATGAATGAATTGGGGGTAAGCTCAGCTGCCTACCATCAAGAGATCGGAACTTTTGTAAAAGAGTTAGGTTTTAACAACATCATTTTTATCGGACGTTTTGCTCAGGATTATATTAAAGGAGCTAAGGCGGGCCATGCTTATGAGAATGCAGCACAGTTTAAAGCTGAGTACCAAAAAAGTTATCTAAGAGAGCTTAGTTATCACTTCATTAAGGGATCGCGCTCTTTACAATTGGAGTCACTCTTCGATATAACTTAAGTTTATCTTTTAAAAGGATAAGCATGCTATATCACTGGCTATACCCTCTTAGTCACCAGTTTCAATTACTTAATGTCTTTAAATACATTTCTACCCGCTCCTTCATCGCCTTTATTCTTTCGATGATCATCTCCATTGTCTGGGGAAAGAGATTTATTGCGCTGATGAAAGTGAAGCAATTTGGTCAGTCAATTCGTGAAGACGGTCCACAAACCCATCTCAAAAAGAAAGGGACACCTACTTTTGGAGGGGTTTTTATTTTGGGAAGTGCTTTTATTGGCTGTTTGATCTGTGGAAATTTCTTGTCTCTGCCTTTTATGCTGGCCCTGCTGGTCACTATTTCTTTCTTTTTTCTAGGTGGAATAGATGATTATCTAAAAGTCTTAAAGAAAAACTCCAAAGGTGTAAGCGCACGCCAAAAGCTTGCCTGGCAGTTCGCAACAGGACTACTGGCCGGTTACCTAATGGTAAAGTTTAATGTGATAGATACTAAACTCTACGTTCCTTTCTTAAAGGAGCCTATCCTTGATATCGGTTGGCTCTATGTCCCATTTGCAGCTTTTGTCATTGTGGGATCGAGTAACGCATTAAATCTCACGGATGGACTGGATGGTCTTGCTATCGGGCCAACTATCATTTCCGCTGCAACTCTTGGCTCATTGGCCTACTTATCTGGACACGTTGAGCTAGCGAACTACCTGTTCATTCCCTATATTCCTGATGTGGGTGAACTCATGGTTCTGGTATCAGCTATTGTTGGAGCAGGTGTCGGATTTTTATGGTATAACACTTATCCTGCCGAGATTTTCATGGGAGATGTTGGATCTCTATCTCTAGGTGGCAGTTTAGGTACGATTGCTGTTTTGACCAAGAATGAGTTTTTATTTGTTCTTATCGGGGGAGTTTTTGTCATAGAGGCTCTTTCAGTCATTTTGCAAGTTGGTTCATTTAAATTACGTGGCGGTAAAAGAATATTTAAAATGGCCCCTCTTCATCACCACTTCGAGCTTTCGGGCTGGGCCGAAACCAAGGTGATTGTGAGATTTTGGATCATTAGTCTTTTATTTGCTATTTTAGCTCTGGCCACATTGAAACTACGTTAAAAGGGGATTGATTATATGGAGAAACTTAAAGGGAAAAAGGTCCTCATTGTAGGATTAGGAAAAACTGGATTTGCATTGATTAATTTATTTAATCAGTGGGAATGTGAAATTAAAGTAACAGATATCAAGCCTATTTTTGATCTTAACAAGCAAGTTAAAAGGCTAAAGAAAATCACTCCTGTTCCAGCGATGACTTTAGGTGAACATAAAAACGAAGATTTTATTGAAGCAGATATTGTTATCTACTCCTCATCTGTTGATCCCAATCTCCCTCAGTTACAAGTCGCTAGAGAGCATGGCCGTGAAGTTTATTCGGACTTTGCTTTTGCGTATGCTCATTGTGATAAGCCCGTGATTGCTGTTTGTGGAAGCCTGGGCAGAACTACCATTGCTCATATGATTGGCTTTACTCTGAAAGTGGATAAAAAAAATGTTTTCATTGGTGGAACATCTGATGAACCTTTCATTAACTATCTTTCCTTACAAAATAAAGAAGAAATTGATTATTGTGTAGTTGAGGTTTCTCCACTTCAGTTGCAAACAATTGAGAACTTCAAACCAATTTTAGCGGTATACCCAAATCTGGAAGAAAAAAACCTAATGGGTCGTTTTAAAAGCTCTTCAGAATATCTTGATACGGCCCTGAAAGTTGCACGTAACTTAGATCCTGAGAGTTACCTCATTGTTAATTTTGATAAATTAGCTTCCAATTCAGCTCTGAGAGCTATGAATGCACAAACGTTCTGGTATTCAAGAAAGTCGTTTGTCACTCTAGGTGTTATTG
>DATGND010000312.1:0-11651 GCA_035306925.1 Bacteriovoracaceae bacterium
TGGATGCCTTCTTTGCTGCCGTCGAAATGAGGGATCGTCCTCACCTCGCTAAAATACCCATGGCCATTGGTGGTGGTAAACGAGGTGTGATCTCCACCTGCAATTATAAAGCACGGGAGTTTGGCGTTCGCTCAGGTATGTCAACAGTGGGGGCCAAAAAGCTTTGTCCTCATCTCACCTTTATTAAACCTCAGTTTGCAAAATACAAAGAAGTAAGTCAGGAAGTAATTGGGATACTGGAACGATACACTCCTCTCATCGAACAGGTCTCTATTGATGAAGCCTACCTCGATGTTACTGACTCTGAGGAATGTCATCGATCAGCAACACTTCTTGCCCAAAAAATAAGAAATGAAATCTACATGAGAACGAAGCTCACTGCTTCTGCTGGTATTGCTCCTAATAAGCTTCTGGCCAAAATTGCCAGCGACCTTAATAAACCTAATGGTCAATTCACCATTGCTCCTCATGAAGTGGAAGAGTTTATAAAAAAAATTGAATTAAAGAAAATTCCTGGAGTAGGAAAAGTTCTTAACGAGAAGCTTCTTGCTCATGGGTTAATTACTTGTGAGGACTTACAGCAACTCTCCCTTATAGAGCTCAATGACCTTTGCGGTAAATTTGGGACAAACCTTTTTTCATATTGTCGAGGTATCGACGATCGAGAGGTCCAGACTTTCTATGAAAGGAAATCAGTGGGTGTTGAGCGCACCTATCTTGAAGACCTTACCAATCTCGAAGAGATGAAAGCGAAAGTTGCTGAACTTATCGATGAACTCAAAAAAGATCTTTTAAAGCACAGCGATCGTAAAATAAAAAATATCCACGTCAAAATTAAATATAACGATTTTAAAGTCACCACGATTGAACGCACTCTTCCTTTTAAAGATCAGCATTTCTTTGATCTTTTTGAAGAACGCTACTTACAAGACCTCAGACCCGTTCGACTTTTAGGAGTCGGGGTAAAGCTCTATCCTACTGATTTTGAAGATCAGCAACTCACTCTTCCCCTTAGTGTCTAAAAATTAGACATCATTTGAATTCTTTACCACCTCATCTCAAAAGAACCTCGGAAAGCCTTAGAATAACTCCATCAATTGAGGAGAACTTATGAAACTATACTCTTTACTAGCAGCTTCACTTATTCTGACTTCACAAGCATTTGGTAGTTGTTATGAAACTTATTCTGAAAAACTACAAGAGGTAAATACTAAGATCGCTCATTCAAATTTTGATAAAGAGATGGAACGAGCTTCCATGCTTTCTACGGTTTCTTCTTTTGCAGGACTTGCGGCAGTCAGTACTTCGACCAGTGGTTCACTTCTTTTTACGACTGGTACCAGTGCGGTTACTTACGCCTCATCTAAAGTCTCTGACTTTTACATTGATTTAAGAATTGAAGATGACATTAAGAAAGCAGTTCATGTTCGTAATACATTAGAAAACAGTCTTGCACTTCTTAAAGAAGCCAGGATTGGAAAAGGTCCAATGTTACAGAGGGCCATGGGTACGGTGAATAATACGATTTCAACAGACATATCCATGAAGAACCTTGCTGACACTATTAAAGCTCAAGATAACTTATCACTCTATTGTCAGAATGAAGAATCTATCCTTTCTGCGGATGGGATTCTCAAACTGGCCATGGATGAACTTGCTAGATAATAACAATATATAAGGAGATACCCGTGAAATTTACCAAATTAATGTTAACTGCCTGCCTGAGCTTATCGATGGCTTCTTCCTTTGCTAGTTGCTATGAAAACTACCAGGAAAGAAGAGCTCAAGCTGATGAGATCATCAAAAACTCTAACTATAAGCAGACCCTCGTTGAGGCTGGGGCCATGTCAGTAAGTACCAATATTGTAGCTTACGTTGCTATTCTTGCTACATCTGTTGGAGGTGGACCTCTTCCATCAACAGCAGGAGGTCTGGGGATGATATCAGGGGCCATGATCGCAGATAAATATATTGATCTTAGGATAGATGATGAAGCCAAAGATGCTTTCCAAAAGAAAGCTCTCTTAGATGCCAGTATCAACCTTTTAAAGGAAGCGCGCATTGGTCAAGGTCCACATCTTGTTCAGGCCCTAACGGCCATCAATCAAAATGTTTCCACTTCTATCTCGATGAAGAATCTTGCTGACACTATTGTGGGGCAGGATAACGCCCGCGTCTATTGTATGGATGATAGAATCATGTCTCCATCAGGAATCATCACTCTTGCCACTCAAGAACTTAAAGAACAATTATAATACCTTATGGACAGTGAGTAACATCACTGTCCATTTTTTTTACACCACGATAACTTTTTCAATCCCATCCATTGGCCCTCCCCTTCTCTTGTATCATTGCAGATATCAGGGGAAAAAAATGCGACTACTTCTACCATTCTTATTTTTATTTTCATTCAACACTTTTGCTAACGATGACTTCAAGGAAATGCTCCAAAGATACCTTGAGTTCAACAAACAGCGTGCTGAATACCTGGTTTCTACAAAGGACAATATTGTTGGCGTTGAAATCATTATTGCTGATGAGGCCAATAACCTGGCAAGCCGTTTTGGACATGCCTTATTAAGATTTGTCGATAAAGATGGTCTATGGGCCAATGATGCCGTAGTTAGCTTTGGAGCACTTTCAGAAGAAGAAACCTACTCCATCTGGAAAGGTATTTTTGGAGGTTATCCTTTTCTACCACAGGTCATGAATCTTCATGAGTACTGGACTCAATATACTAAAACAGAAAAAAGAGATCTTAAAAGATATGTTCTCAATTTATCACCAGAACAATTAGATAAATTTTTAAAGATTAGCTTTGACTATATTCTTCATCCTGAAAAATTAAAAAATTATACTTTTACTAAAAATAACTGCGTAGGAGTTATCTCAAAGTTTCTTATTGAAGCAGGACTGACTGTTGATGATAAACAGGCCATCGTACCAAACAATGTTCATAAATGGCTTAAGAGAAATAGCCTCACTGTCTTCCCTGTCTTTACGATGAAGAATCCAGCTGCTCTGGAAAAAAGAATTGCTGAGACAAACTTCAATGACATTTCCTCAGAGGAATTAGTTAAAAGATTTAATGATTCTGAGCTTTCTTACATCTACTTAAACAAAACCGATCTTTCTTTTAAGCACTTCATATTTTTAAGTGAGTATCTTCCTAAGAAGAAAGTCGATATTGATGATGCCTTCAGTTTCACTGATATCTCTCTTGACCTTTATGACCGCTGTCAATCACTGACTTGTTTTAGAAAATTCAATGAAGCTGAAAAGAAAATGAAAATTGCCGATCAACTCGATATTATCAGCTACCGCCTGAGTGAAGATAATGATTTGCAAAAGCTTTACTTGAACCACCGCGAATTCCAAAAATGGAACATGGTTAGAATTCAAGACTTAACAGTAAGAAATAATAAATTCACTCTTGTCCGCAAGAAAGATAAAATTTATTTTCAAGCCTATGCTGATTACAAAAGAGCAGAAGATCGTCATTTAAGTAAACGCCTTAACGTTGCTCTTCAATTTCAAATTGAGGGAGATAAAGTTTTACTGCTGGACGAAGAAGTGGGTGTTCTAGGTAGTAAGGGTCTTGAGCTGCATAAAAATTATCGACTCGTTCTCCATAATGATCGTGATGAGCAAGTATTGGCCCTTATCAAGATCTAGGATCTTTGCTAATGTGCTCTCATGCAAAATGAATTTCATCTTCCAAGTGATCACGAATTAAATCTTAAAAACCTTCTTGCCATTGACTTTGGTGAGAAGGTTATTGGTCTTGCCACTTATTGCGTGAATCGTGATCCTTACCCTACCCCTTATGGACGAATCATTAATAAGGGCCTGGATAGTGTCAAAAAAGAGCTGACAAGAATTCTTGATGATGAATGCATTGATATTATTATTGTGGGACTTCCTCGCCTCACAGATGGGCAAGAAACTCAATCAACAGAGCGCGCTCGTCAGTTTCTTCATTGGGTGAGCGAGCAATTTAGTCAGAGAGTTTATGAACAGGATGAGACCCTCTCCACCTTTGAAGCAACAGAGAGAATGAAGAGTTCCCCTCGATATAATTTTACAGTTGATCTCACACAAATAGATGCTGTCTCTGCCAGCATCATTTTAGAGGATTTTATTCGACGCAACAAGGCCAGCTTTGGCCTATAATCTAAACTCCCTTAGTTTTTATCAAAGAGCTGTTTATGGTTAAGAAGACATTATTATTTACTTTCGTTATTGCTCCCCTCATGGCCTTTATCCTGGTGGGGATTCATGTCACTGTTTTATTCAATCAACCTTATACTGGTGAAGATATTGTTTTTACCGTTCACAACGGTGATACCTTCGGTAGAGTCAACCAACGCCTCTATGATCAAAAAATAATTAACAACACCAGACTGTTTCATTATCTGGCCAAATACAAAGGTGTCCTCACTAAGCTTCGTGCTGGCGACTTCACTATTAAGACCGGTTCCTCCATGCCTCAGGTATTGGACACTCTTATCTATGGGCAACCTAACTTAAAGATTTTTACTATTCCTGAGGGAAGAAATATGTACGAAGTGGCCAAGATAGTAGCTTCTATTGGTATCACTTCTGAAGAAGATTTTCTTAAGGCCGCCACAGATCCAGAACTTCTTAAAGAGATGGGTATCACAGCAGAGTCTGCAGAAGGATATCTCTTTCCAGAAACCTATCACTTTGCACCGAACTCACGTGCTAAGACTGTGGTTAAAGCTATGATCGATCAATTTAACAAAAAAACTGAATCGATAAATTTTGATCATCCATTCCTGGATAAACATCAGGTTGTAATTCTCGCTTCAATGGTCGAAAAAGAAACGGGTGCCAAGTTCGAAAGAAACACCATCGCCGGTGTTTTTACCAATCGTTTGAAGAAGAAAATGAGACTTCAATCAGATCCGACAACCATCTATGGGATCTGGCATCGCTATGATGGGAATATCAGACGTAAAGACCTTCAAGAGCACACTCCTTACAACACCTATAGAATACCTGGTCTGCCTAAGGGGCCTATTGCTAACCCAAGTCTTGAAGCTATCAAAGCTGCTCTTAATCCTGAAGATCATAAGTACCTTTTCTTTGTTTCAAAGAATGATGGAACTCATATTTTCACTGAGACATATAAAGAGCATTCTAAAGCGGTGAATGATTATCAGAAGAATGTCAAAGCTAGACAGGGTAAGAGCTGGAGAGATTTAAAGCAGGACTAGAAGCAGTTTTCAGTTATACGCGGATAGGAAAAATTAAAATTATCATTCCAAAAGTAAACTCTGGAATTACCATATCGCTTTAAGTTTCTTACAGAAAACTGAAGATAGTATTTATGGATATCACCCTTAATTACTTTGGCAAAAAGCTTTCCATAAGCGTTTAGGGATTTTTTTACTCGTATGACCGGATAAGTGAACTCAGTTACCAGAGCATTGGTACTTTCTGCCTGATTCAACCAATCCTTAAAAGGTTTAAAACAACGAGGAGCAAAACTTAAATACCTCTCCCCATTATTTCCTTCAAGGTTTGCTGTCATCAGCATATAAGGCACATTATCATTGAGCTCTTTTTCAAGCTTTTGCCGAGCATCTTCAAAAACTTTCTCTGGCCCTAAAAGCTTTGAGATAGCTAAATCAAGGGCAACTTGCCCCATATCTTTTAAACACTCTGCTTCGTTAAGAACAAGGGAATCATAGATAGTCGGAGCACAAGCAAAACTTGTTCCATGAAAAATGGGCCTTAAAGGTTCTGCCAGCAGTCCCGTTTTGTTCAAATAGTCCGAAATCACACTGCTCATCTTCGTTGAGACCATTCCTCTCACCTCTCCTCTGGCATCAAGAAGAGGGGCCCCTGAAGAGTTCTCTGGAAGGTCACAATCAGATATTAAAATATTAGGAGAAGAGACGTGGTTGGCGAATGGATTGATATAGCTTGATTGAATATTGCGACAAAAAGATTTTTTAATAAACGATGTTTTCTCATCCATTCTTGTCACATACCAAGTTAAGTAACTTTCTAAATCGTTAAATCCTTTTCTTGAGAATCTTAAAGTCCTTCTATAAGAAGCGGGCTGACTCATCTTCAAGAAAGCAACGTCATCACGCCAACGAGCAGGATTACTCGTTTTGAGTTCACTGGAAGAAATAACCCTCTGACACCCAAAACGTCTCGTTTTTTCACCACCTACCAGGTTTCCAAAATAAATATGAACATCTTTAGAACAATCTTGATTGGCCAATCGAAGCATTGAAGGTAAGCAACTTGCGGAAGTAACGATAATATCTCGCTCAATAAGAAAACCCGTGCAAGAGCGAATCTTATCTTTCTCAACAATATTGACGAGACCGATATAGTTAGGACATACGGTCCCCGGCTCACAACTTAATTGCTGATCTCTTAAGATTTCCTCCATGTCTGTTGTTGAGACTGGAGTCTTATATCTTTGTGTACCCGTACTTTTATCTGAGTCTTCAACTTTTTTACCACAACAAACGATGGCCAAAAAAGACATTCCAAGAAAAGAACGGTAGAGAATCTTCTTGCTCGAGCTTATTGTCTTGCCGAGATAGATCCTCAGTTTACTACTGCTTAGCAACATAACCTACTGAGTTTTGGTAATAGTCTAGCCTTTTAATCTATAAACCCAACCTAAAGTTTGTCAATTTGCGACCTTAATTCTGGCCAAATGACAGTATATGTTAGATTTTCTGGTAAAAAATGCCGATAAAGTCGGAGCAGTTGAGTAGCGTTCAAGCTGACCTTACAATGAGAGTTAGCTCTGAAGTATCTCATTTAATGAGGGGGAACTATGGATAAGAAGAAATTAGACTATTTTAAAGGCTTGCTCCTCAAGCATCGCGCCCAGATTATGACAGTTGGTTTGGTAAATAGATCTGATGATTTACATGTAGCAGAAGAAGATAGATCAGATGAGACAGACCTGGCCTCTTCATTAATTCATCAACAAATTTCTTGTACGATGAGAGATCGAGAGCTCGTGAAACTACGTCTGATAGATATTGCCTTAGAGCGCATTGAAAGTGGTCACTACGGACACTGCGAAGAATGCGATGAGGAAATTTCTCACAAACGTTTAGAAAATCAACCTTGGGCCGATCTGTGCTTGGAGCATGCAGAAGAGCGAGAAAGAGAACAAGGTCAAATTTGGAAACAAGCTTAAAATGACAAGGCCCTTTTTTAAGGGCCTTTTTTTTTGTCTAAATTTTAGACAAACGACCGTTCTTCACTCACCTCTTATCCCTTAACTTGTTAAATCTACGTACCCAATTCTGGCAAGACAATTGCTCTCTATTATTCTCAAGAGATTGACCGATAAGTTCATTGGCTTTTAAGTGGTAAGGATTTCAAGAGATGAAGAAAGCTGTAAAATCATTATTGTTTCTAGCTACATTGTTAACGCATTTAGCATTTGCTCAAGGAACAATGGCCTATGGGCCTGAGCTATTGATGTCTCGCTTTGCCAGCTGGGGTATTGACCCGGAAAAAACTCAAGCAAGCATCAATCTTTTCGAATCTTGGAAGAATTTCAAAAAGAATAAAGATGTCGTTGTTGCCGTTATTGATACCGGTATTCAAATTGATCACCCTTTTCTAAAAGATAACATCCATGTTCTAAACGGACAGGTTTCTCAGAAAAACTTTGGAGTTGATTTCTCTACAGGAAGGCAAACTCTGACTCCATTTGATAAGCATGGACATGGAACTCATGTTGCAGGAATTGTGAAGTCTGTTTTTCCTGATGTAAAAATTCTCGCTTTAAAATACTACAACCCAGCAGCTTCTGGTCAGGCCAACTTGGCAGCGACCATCAAAGCTCTTAGATATGCCGTAGATAATAATGTAGATATTATTAATTACTCTGGCGGTGGCCCAGAGTCTTCTGTAGAAGAACTTAAAATTTTAAAAGAAGCAGAGAGAAAAGGTATTCTTGTTGTGGCAGCAGCCGGTAACGAGCGCTCTAATATCGATGAGAAGAGAAATGCTTACTATCCAGCTTCTTATGGACTTTCAAATATCATCACTGTTGGTGCTTATGATGATATGCTCAATATCATTCCTTCTTCTAACTATGGAAAAAAGTCTGTTGATATTGCGGCTCCAGGACACAGAATCCGCTCGGCGATTCCTGGAAGTGGCGCGGCTTATATGACAGGAACAAGTCAGGCGACTGCTTTCGTTACAGGCGTGGCGGCCTTGATTAAGTCAAAACATCCATCAATGACTTATGATCAGATTAAAAATATTGTTCTGAGTTCTTCAAACAAAATAACAAATTTTGAAGGAAAAATTTTAGGGGCCGGTAAACTTGATGCAGGTAAAGCTCTTGCTCTTGCAGAATCAGTAAATCAAAAAATAGCTCCTAAGACTCAACGTTCTGTAGCAAACCACTAAAATCTTTTCTACAATAAAGAGATGAAACAACTTTTCATCTCTTTATTCATTAGTTTCATTGCAGGAACCCTTTATGCCCTTGCCTATCCATCTTTTTTAGGAGCTGGCTGGTTTCCTCTTCTTTTTATCGCTCTCCCTCTGCATCTGTACTCTATGAGTAGGAGAACAAGTCTTAAAAATTACCTCTTTGCTATTACAGGGTTTAATCTGGGACTAAATTTGACTGGCTACTATTGGATTCCTCACACCCTGCAAGAGTTTGGAAACCTCCCTTACAGTGTTGCCTTAGTCATCTCTCTTCTTTTTACTTTTATCCTTCAGCCTCATTGGTGGTTTTATGCTCTATGGCTGAAGTTTCGTCCGCAGCTCAATTGGCAATCTAGTCTTGGGCTTTTTGCTTCGGCCGTTATTCTCTCCCTCCTGGAGAGATTTATTCAGCAGCAATTTCCTTCTTTTGTCGGTGCTCCCTGGTTACATCTGGCACCCTACCTGGGTCTAGCTCCAGTTTTTGGAGTTATTATTTTTAGTTTCTTCACTTACTGGCTTTCACTGGAAATTGTTCAGCAATTACATACGAAAAATTTTAAAATCCTTCCATGGGTAGCATTTTTCATTTTCATGGTCGTCAATGCTGCACTTCCTCTGGAATTTAAGGCCAGTGACAAGACTTTAAAAATCAGAATTGTTCAGGCCAATATCGGAAACTTTTTAAAGATCAGCAGTGAATGGGGAGATGAAAACTCTCTTTCTTCAATCATTAATAGTTATTATGATTTGAGTACGGTTAAAAATGATTTTCAACCAGACCTCATTATCTGGCCAGAGACCGCTTATCCTAATGAGTTTACTTTAAAGCAAGATATTGTACCGAAACTATTTAGCGATATTATGGAGGAAACTAAGGCCGAAATGCTAATAGGTGGTTACATTCGAAATCCGGATTATACCTCTTATGAGACTGTTTTTAACTCCAGTATCTTGCTTTCAAATAATACGATGAAAGCTTCCTATCAAAAGAATATTCTTATCCCTTTTGGAGAGACTCTTCCTTTTGGTCCTTTCAATAAACAAGTTGTTCAATTCATTCCGGCAGTTTCCCTATTTGCCAGAGGAGATGGAGGAGAAAAACTTGAAACAAGAGATGGCTATCGCTTTATCGCTCCTATTTGCTATGAGATTCTTGAATCCGAATTCATACGCAAACTTTTAAATGAACATAAAGATAATCAATTCATCATCAACCTTACCAATGATTCCTGGTATGGGAATACGGCTGAGCCTTATCAGCATCTCTTCTTAAGTAAGTGGCGTGCGCTTGAGTTTTCTCTTCCGATTATCAGAAGTACTAATACCGGTATTACTTCAGTGATCTATCCGAATGGAAGTGAGTCAAAAAGACTTCCTATTGGAGATAAAAATATACTGGAAGAAGTTGTTCCCCTTCCCCCAGCACAAAACTCTCTTTATCAACAGCTAGGAATTCTTCCCTTTATCCTGTTTGTTGTTTTATTCGGAGTTACTTTGTGGTGGCAAGAGAGGAATTAAACCCTGCCTTAAAAAGATCATGAAGTCGTAGAACTCCGACAAACTTATCTTCTTTAGTTACGGGAACCACAGAGATTTGTTTCTTAGGGTTTTCCATAATTTTTAAAGCATCAAATGCTAACGAATCAGCTGAAACAGCAATCGGATTCTTAGTCATAAATTCCGTAATAGACCTGTTCATGGCATCGGTAAATTTTGTAAAGGCCCTGCGAATATCTCCTTCCACCAGAATTCCTTCCAGCTTCTCATTATCAATAATCGCACACATCCCAATTGGCATCTGAGTCATGGCCAGGATAGCATCCTGAAGAGTTGCTTTCGGGGTCACAATCGGACAATCAGAAAGTTCAATCATCAGTTGACGAACGGTTAAAGATAGGGATTTTCCTAACAATCCTGCTGGGTGATTAATAGCAAACTTCTCTTTGGAAACACCTAGAACACTTTCATAAAGAACGGCCATGGCATCCCCTAAGGCCAAAGCAAGTGTTGTTGATGTGGTTGGTGCCAGATCATTGATACAGGCTTCCTTTTCTACGAAAGCATCCAGAACAATTCCTGCTCTCTTAGCTATCGGAGAATTGATATTCCCTACAATCGCAATAATTCTTTCACGGGGGATATTTACATAAGGGAGCATTGAAAGAAGCTCCTCTGTTGTACCTGATTTAGAAATAAGAACAATAGCATCAGCTCGAGTGACTCTCCCTAGATCTCCATGCATGGCCTCTGTTGGATGAAGGAAGAAAGATGGATGTCCCAAGGAGGAAAAAGTAGCGGCAATTTTCTGACCAATGAGCCCAGATTTACCTACACCGGAGATAATAAGGTTACCGCCTGTTTGAGTAAGTAATTCAAACAAGCTCACTAATTGCTCTCCCACTTCCTTTGAAACTCTCTCAGCAGCAAGTTTCAAAGCATTTGATTCAGTAATTAAAACTTGGCTTAAAATTTTTTGATAATCCATATTGATCCTACTGATTGCAAATCTTTCATTCATTGATACCATAATATTTATGAAATTTTATCACCTAATTATTCTTTGTCTCTTTTTTACTTCCTCTTGCGCAAATTACGAGAAATTTCGTCAAATTACAGAGGAGATGGAGGTTCCTTCAAGAATATTTAAGGCTGATTATAATCAAACTTGGCAAGCCGTAATCCAAGTGATGCGTCGATATGATATTGCTCAACAAAACCAGGAAGCCGGTTTTATCAAGACCAGATGGATGGACAACACCATGGAGATCAACTTCGCTGACTCCTTTGGTTCATCCGATTCTGTAAAAGCAGCAAAATACAAACTTGTGGTCAACGTTGTTAAGGGATATCGCTCTGGAAAAGAAGTCACTAGAGTGATCATCTATAAAAGGCAGCTTCTGGAGCAGGATTTCTTACAGGGCTGGAAAGAAGCTCCTGCTGATGGAATTATTGAGAAGACTCTTCTCTATCGAATCTCAAGGCTTATTGCTATCGACAATAAGTTACGTGAGATTGATAAGGCCAGAGAAAGAGAACAACTCCAAAATATCAATTTCTAACTGCCTCACTTAAATGTGAGGCAGTTAATTCTGGTCATTTTTCAAATGCCCAGAGTCACACCCTCATTATTTCATCGTTTTAACTCTTAAAATAAGGCCCATCACTTTGCATTCTAAGTGATGTATGACACC
>DATGND010000313.1:0-2176 GCA_035306925.1 Bacteriovoracaceae bacterium
AATGAGCGGTAACCCCAGTGGGTTAAACTTTTTAAGTAGCTCTTTTAACCAGTCTCGCGCCATGTCCTGATTATGAAGGTATTTTCCGCTTTGAGTATCATAGAAATACCAAGTGTAACCAAGGCTTTGACCAATCGCTGATGTTTTAAGAATTGGAAAAGGTGCATTGGGTGCCAAAATGATGGAGTCTTCAGGTAGGTAAGGAGAGAGTTTTCGAAAAATGCGCTTTCCTCTTTCTGCAAGTCCATGCAGAAGTAAAATGACTTTTCGGGGATTTTCAGGAGTAAAGGAGCTCATTTCGAATTGAGAAAGGGCCTTTAGTTCAATTTTGCTGCTCTTTTCTTGTAAAATTTTCACAATCAATGATCCCTTTCACCTTTCAGTCTTAAGTTCACCTAAAATAGGCCTTGTTCGATGTAGGAGTTTTTATGAGTTTCAAAAAGTTTAGAATTATTAATACGAATGCCAACTCTGTAGATCAAGAAGAAGTTGATATTCTTTTTAATCTTAACCACATTATCTCCATCAAGCCTATTCGAATTGCCAAGCCAGATCAGATCATCAATGGTTTTTGGATTAGAACGACGAATGGAAAGAAATATCGTGCTTCTCAGATTCCTCAGGAATTACTGAATGAAATTGGTCAGGAGTATCAAGGTAAAGTAAATTTGAATCTTGATATGGATGAGCAGCCCCTGGCCCAATAAAACCTAAATAAAACCTCACCTCTGGCGATAAGTTTATTAGCGAAGAGGTGAGGATGTTCAATTTTATCACGCGTTTTTTTCAAACCAATCATTCAACACAAAAAGACTATCGCGAGCGTTTTGCTGAATATTTTTTTTCTCAGCCTGAACATCAGTGGTTTGATGAGCAAATTCATAATCACTTTCAAAAACTTTTTAAACATCTTCCTGTTGGCGTGTTGAAGTATTTGCAAAATCAGCAGCCGGTGCAATTCATTCAAGCGAAAGATTTTAATCCAGGGATGAATCTAACGAGCTATATTGTCATCTTCCCTGAGTTTGAAAAACTCATCCGTTCATCTAAAAAGTCCGCAGTAGCATTCCTCGCGCAAGAGCTTGCATTAATTCTCTTAGAGGCTGAGGAGTCTCATCTCGATGAACTCACTCGAGAGTTAGAAGCAGATAAGTTTGTCTCTGATCTTGGATTCACCTTTGAACTAGAGGAGCTTCTCCTGATGCTTGATGAATCAGTGGAGAAGCGAATGAGACTTTGTTATCTAACGAGTCATCACTTTTCTAATTAGATAGGGAAAAAATCTTGAAAAATCCTTAAGATTTCTTGTTTTAGTCCGTTGGGTAATTCATCACAATTAAAAAAAGGAAGTCTATGAAATTTTGCGTTCTAGCATTATCGGTATTACTTGTTTCTTGTTCTAGCTTAAACTCGGCACAAAAAAATGAATATAAAGAGTGGAAGGCACAAGGTTTGGCCCAAGAAAGAAAGAGCGAAGGTCTTGCAGCAGGACTAAATATTCTTCCAGGTATTGGTGATTTTTATAATGGTAATGTTGGTCTAGGAGTTGTGAATTTATTAACCTGGCCAGTTTCCATTCTATGGGCCCCTACAGGTGGGGCCACCGGTGCTCAAGAAGTAAATTATTATGAAACGAAAGCGACAATTTCTAAATTAGAGAAGAATAAAGAAGCAACAATGAACTCATTGCTTCATGCTTTCTCTGGCCAGCAGATTACTAAAGAGCAGTTTGTTTTTTTAAGCAACAAAATCAAAACGCAGCCTCTAACAGATTTTCAAAGTCCAAAAGAATTTCATGAGCTATTGAGTGCTCATGAAATTGTGAGAACACCTGCAAATACAAAGTAAGATGCTTTGAGTCTATACAAACTTTTAAGACGAAAAGACTCCAGTATTTGCTGGAGTCTTTTCGTTTGAAAAATTTAAGTTTTTAATTAATTGAACAAAATAGAGTATGCAGATATGCTTTTTTAAAGGTGCTATTAACCAACATAATTGGAGAATGAAAATGAAAAAGTTAGTTATCATCGCCGCAGTTGCTCTAATGTCGACCTCTTCTTTTGCCGCTAAATATGGCGCAGCTGGATGTGGTCTTGGATCTATGATTTTTGAAGGTGATCAAACTTGGTGGAAGCAAGTTCTTGCTGGAACAACAAACGGAACAGGTTTTCAATCA
>DATGND010000314.1:0-2570 GCA_035306925.1 Bacteriovoracaceae bacterium
GAGAAGTTGCATTTTGTGAGGAAGATCCGGGTGGTTAATATCTTTTTCAGGTTCAAATAGATAATTTTCCGGATTCGTAGGGTTAACCATTAGCTTTGTCTGCCAGATATTATCATGAGCAATATTAATATCCTGACGATACTGATACTTCTCTAGAGTTTCTTTGTTAATAAAGTCCTGAATAGAGTTAAAGTAATGGTCATTATAAATCTTTTTACCATTCTCTAGACGAGTATATCCACGAACAACGTAATCGATATAAACAACGTCACACTCAAAAACTTCAAACATGTAGTTAAGAGCGTTTAACGGAATAATATCACCACAAGTGGCCACATCAAGGTCCAGGCGGAAAGTACAAATTCCTTCTGGGTCAGATGCATCTGGATAAGTGTGAGTTGTAATATGAGACTTATCTAAGTGCATTTTTACAGCGGCAGATCCCGATTCAGCTACGATTGTCTCATCCCACTTTCCACCTTTAATATCACTCATAAGAGTCATCGTAGAGGCACCAACAGGATCGTAATCCTGAATGGATTCATTTAAAATATTGGCCTCAATGATCTTACAGATATTACGAGCAATATCTCTGATATTGGCCGCGCAATATTTAGAATGGATATATTGAATATATTCTTGCTTCTGTTCTTCATCCATAGCAATGCAGAAGTCATAGAAGTTAAAAGAAAGAATTTTAGTGAGATTATTAAAGCCAGAAAGCTTAATAGTATCCTGTGGGTTTGCCATAGTAACAACTCCGCCTTTAATGATAAGGAAATTATATAAATAGAAAGAACCTTATAGGGAAATTTTCGCACGATGGCAAGGTAAAAGAGGCCAGGTCTTAGAACCTGACCTCTCTACTATGATCGGACTAAATTAACCCTAAAGTTTTTACAGCATCTCTCTCTTCGCGAAGCTCATTGAGAGTTCTATTGAACTTTTCAGTCGCAAATTCATTATGTTGAATTCCTTCAACGACGACTAACTTTCCGTTTTCTGTACGGCATGGGTAAGAGAAAATAAGACCTTCATCTACACCATACTGGCCAGTGGAAGCTAAACACATTGAGTAAGTTTCGCCCTCTTTTGTATCGTGAGTGAGGTTATAGATACCATCAACTACAGCATTGGCCGCAGAAGCAGCTGAAGAAAGTCCGCGTGCTTTAATGATAGCAGCTCCACGCTTTTGAACAGTTTCAATGAACTCACCTTGAAGCCAAGCTGTATCAGTGATCACTTCGTGAGCAGGCTTTCCATTGATTTTAGCATTGTAGAAATCAGGGTACTGAGTAGCTGAGTGATTACCCCAAATAGTCATATTAGAGATAGCTGTCACATCAACTCCTGCCTTCTGAGCAAGTTGAGTTTTGGCCCTATTCTCATCAAGAGTTGTCATAGCATAGAAACGATCAGCAGGTACTTTACCTTTAGCAGCGTTCATAGCGATAAGGGCATTGGTATTACAAGGGTTACCAACGACAAAAACACGTACATCATCAGCAGCATTCTCAGCAATGGCCTTACCTTGAGCTGTGAAGATACCACCGTTAATTTTTAGTAGGTCACTTCTTTCCATTCCGTCTTTACGAGGAACAGAACCTACCAGAATCGCCCAGTTAGCATCTTTAAAACCAACGTTTAAGTCAGAAGTGCAAGTGATTTTTTTGAGAAGTGGGAAAGCACAGTCATCCAACTCCATAGCAACACCTTTAAGTGCACCAAGGGCCTGTTCTAACTCAATCAACTGAAGTTCAACCTCAGTCTCTGGTCCAAACATCTGACCTGAAGCGATTCTGAAAAGGAGCGCATATCCGATTTGTCCAGCAGCTCCAGTAACTGCAACTTTTACTCTTTTATTGGCCACAAAAACCTCCGAGGGATAAGTCTAATAAATGAGAGCATTATAGTTCAAACATCTCCCTTTAACACTTATTTTATTCACCTTCCCTAGACAAAATATTAGTCCAGAAGCATAGTAATAATACAAATCATGTTTTAGGAGATAAGTGTGCGCGATCCTCAAAGCCCATCACGAAATAATTCACAAAGAAGACGCAGAAACCGCTATAACCGACCAGGTGGTCAGCAAGCATCGCGTTCTGGGCAGAGTGGTCAAGAGGGCCGTTCTCAAGGTCAGGGGCCACGTCGCCGCTCAGGAAGAGTCCTAACCGCAAATCAGGTACTTGTTAAGTATGATAATTTATTAGAACAACACCTGATCATGCGTAGGAAATACTATGATTATTTCAACAGAGTGGATGAACGACAGCTCAAAAAGCTTGAAAAAAACTTCTTTGCAAGTATCGAGCAACTTCGTCGTTTCGAAGCAGGACTTGAACCTTGGCAAAGAGAAGCTCTGGAGAAAAGAAGAACCGAACGCTATCAATTAGACCTTACCTACTCTACTAATCACAATCTGGATCCTTCGGCCGGTAAAGTTGAAGTCAGCGAAGAAGAAATCGAAGACCCTCACTTTAAAGAGTCACAGGCTGAAGCATTTGAATTATATAAGGATGATACAGAAGAGTCGGAAGGAACTTACGAAGACTACTTAAAACTTAAAG
>DATGND010000315.1:0-4343 GCA_035306925.1 Bacteriovoracaceae bacterium
ACATGGTTCTTACCTCTCAATGTCGCTGTTATAGATTGAATCAAAACAGCAAAGGTAGTGGTCTTAAGACCTCCCCCTGTTGAGCCTGGAGAGGCTCCGATAAACATTAAAATAATAAGAAAATAGATGGTATGAGGGTGAAATGAATTAATATCAATTGTATTAAAACCTGCGGTTCTAATAACCACGGACTGAAAAAGCGAGGCATTTAATCTTTCCCAGAGAGAGAGATTTTCAAATGCATTCAAGAACTCTGAAAAGAACAGATACAGTGAGGTTATGGCCAGTAAAGCAAAGTGAGTTGTTAAGACAATTTTTGAATGAAGACTAAGCTCTCTAATAGGTCTTCTCGCTTTGATCAGTCCTCTAATATCTTTAATAACAGCAAAACCTATTCCCCCAATCGTGACCAAGGCCATGATTGTATATTGAATCACTTCGGAATGACGAAACTCTGCTAACGAATGAGGAAAAAGAGTTATTCCTGCATTACAGAAGGCGGAAATAGCATGATAGAAGCCATAATACATGCTTTGACCAATCTCAAATCCTTCCTGATAGAAGGCAATCGTCATAATGATGGCACCGATAAATTCAACCGAGAGAGTATAACGAATAATATCAATAATAAGTTCCAAGAGTTCTTCAGAGTTAGAAGTATCCAGAACATCTTGCATGATAACTCTTTCTCTCATTTGTAAACTTTTTCCCATCATCACGGCCATGGAACTTGAGAGAGTCATGATACCGAGTCCACCTACTTGAAAGAGAGTCAGAACGATCATTTGCCCAAAAAGTGAAAGATCTTCAGCATAAGAAATGGTGGTCAGTCCCGTCACACAGGTGGCGGAAGTGGCCATAAAAAAAGCATCCACTAAACCCAGGCTTTTTCCGGAAGCCATACTTACCGGTAAAGCTAATAACAAGGTTCCTACCACAATCCAGGAGCCAAATGAGATCAAAACGACCTGGGCCGGCTGAAGCTTTAACCGGAAAAAGAACGAGCTTGTAGGAGCGGTGTTCATAAAAGAAGGTTTTTCTTCCTTCTTCTCATAAATAGATATAAGAGAAGAAAACAGGTGAACTGTGGAAAGCCAGTACAAAAACTCTAAATCCCCCCAGGTAATGAGTACGGGAATGAAAATAATAACTGAGAAAATATACTTTCGAATGAAGTCTTCAAAGTTCGCACTTTTTAAAAAATGAAAGGCTAAAGAGATAAAGAGAGTTGCCGGGACAACAAACAAAGCGACTGAGTAAATATCTTCAATCGGAAGAACATCTATTAACTGAGGAAAGCGTCCCGACTTTTTTAAGGTGTAAATCAGAATAAATAGGCCATTGATAAAAAATTCCAAGAGCAATGGCAGCTTTCTCATCATATAATTCATAAAATTGATTTTACGCCGTTTTGTAAAAATTTATAGGATTTGTTCATGTCTTCACAAAACTTAATCCCTTTCCGCATCAGCTCAGTGGACAGCCTGGGCCAAGGAGTTAGTAAAATAACTGACAAAGTTACATTTGTCCCGAAAACCTTACCAGGAGAAGAGGGCAAGGCTCGCCTGCTTTCTGCTAAGTCCAAAGTGGCTTTCGGTGAATTAGTAAGAATAACTCAAGCCTCCCCTCGTCGTATCACTCCTGTATGCGAGCATTTTAAAAATTGTTCAGGTTGCCATTACCTTCATACTGATTATGAATATGAGTTAAAATTAAAGCTCTTAGGGATGAAAAATCTTTTTCACAAATATCCCGACCTAAAGCCTCAACTAATTTCTTCAACTACTCGTTTAGGCTACCGCAATCGAATACAACTCCATTATGACTTAAAGGAAAAAAAGTTAGGATTCAGGAATGCAAGGAGTAATAAGATTTTAGAAGTCCCTCACTGCCAGATCGGAAGAAAAGAAGTTATGGATGCCGTTAAAGAACTTTACACCGATAACAATTGGCTTCGCATGGCCCCGACTAAGACTCCCAGAGGTCATGTAGAGATCTACTTTGACCAGAATCAGTTAAAAATAACATGGAATCGTCCTTATGCAGAAGGAGGTTTCACTCAAGTTCATTCGGAAATGAATGAAAAACTTAAGGCTAAAGTTAAAGAGGTTGCAAATTCGCTCAAACCTCGTTTTGTTTTGGATTTATTCGCAGGGAACGGCAATTTATCTAATGAGTTATCCTACGAAGGAAGGCTTTGCATAGATATGTACCAGCAACAAATGCCAGAGGATTTTTACTCTCTGAACCTCTATGGCAAAACGGCCCTGTCCGAAGTCGCCAAAAAACTAGCTCAAACTCAAGTAGACCTACTAATACTTGATCCACCCCGTTCCGGACTTAAAAATTTAGATGAATGGGTAAAGATGAGTCGTCCTCAAAGTATTATCTATGTTAGCTGTGACCCTCATACTCAAATCAGAGATATTTCTCCTTTATCAGATTATGAAATAAAAGATTCATATCTCCTGGATCTTTTTCCATCTACTTTTCATTTCGAAACGATGTTATTCTTAGAAAGAAAAAACTGATTTCTTTTTACAAAAATACATTGCCCACCTAGAATAATAGAGAGGAATTCTATTACGGAGGAGATATGGCCAAGTCTTGTACTCATAAGATTAAAAGTGCAATTTTTTTATTTGCTCTTCTGGTCCTGTGTTCCTGTTCATCAAGCAAAAAAAAGCTTGAGGATAAACGTGCCGCTCTTTTCTTTGGAGCTGGGACTCAAAGCCTTATTGATCAGAAATATACAGATGCCCTTAATTCCTTACTTAAGGCCAATCAGTTGAATCCTGGTAATCCCGAAATTTTAAACAATCTGGCGATGGCCTACTACTTTAAAGGGCAAACGGACCTTGCCATTAAAACTTTAAATGAGACTTTAAGAATCGATCCTAAAAACTCAGATGCCAAAACTAACCTTGCCTCCATCATCTATCGTCACGGAGAAGTTGAAAAAGCAGTGAATCTTTACAAAGAGATTCTGCAGGATCTGACATATGAGAAGCAGGCACGAACTTATTTTAACCTGGCAGCTATCGAGTTAAATCATTACAAGAATAGAAAAAAAGCAGAGGAGTACCTTAATCTAGCGATTAAGGAGGATGAAAACTTTTGTCCAGCCTTTACTGTTCTAGGGAAAATGCACTTTGAAAGAGGCAACTTCAAAACCGCCCTTAGTAATTTTAGAAGTGCAGGATCAGGAACTTGTTATAACGACCCCATTCCTCACTATTTGACAGCACTTTCCTTAATCAAACTACACCGCTTTGAAGAAGCTAAGATTAAACTCTCCGAAATCAATAATCGCTTTACCCAAACCATTTATGGGATAAAGGCAAGATCGCTGATGTTGGAAATTCAAAGTAACTCTTCTTCATCCATCTCAAGAGATCTTCAGTCTCCAATGGATCTAGGAAAAATTGATCTATAAGTAAAGGATTATACATGGATCAGGAAAATGAATTAAGTCTAGGCGAATACCTCAAGAGTTCTCGAGAAAAAGCGAACTACTCCATAGAGAAACTTTCGCTTAAAACAAGAATTAATGCCACCATTCTCCGAAGCCTAGAAGCTGAAGATTTTAAAAGCTTGCCTAATCCAGCTTATCTCAAAGGCTTTGTCCTTAACTATGTAAAGATGTTCTCTCTCGATGAAAATGAGGCCATCAAATTACTGGAAGTAAGTTATCATAAAAACACCGGACAACCTTTCCCATCGCTTAATCGTGGGCAGAATCCTCAAAGTACTTTTAAGAAAACGGCTAAGGATACTGATCAGCTGTTAAATAAAACAGAAAGCGTTATCGATAAAACAAAAACGATTATGCCTTTTGTGATTGCTGCTATTGTGATTGCTGCAAGTTTTGGTGGATATAAACTTGTTTCTAATATGATTAATAAGGAAGCTTCACTTTCTCGAGGTGATGCTGAGAATACCTCCGAAACGATCATTGAAGATGTAGAAACGGCAAATGAACCACAGGAAACAACAGCAACGGCGGAACCAACTCCCCCTGAAAAAACAGAAATGGAGAAACCTACTGAGAATGATGTAAGTGAAGTAGCAACTACTCCGGCTCCACAACCTCCTGTTGTAGAAGAGAAGCCTGCACCTCAACCAGCTGTTCCAGAAAAAAAAGTTGAAACAAAAAAGAAACAAGATACTAAGCAAAGAAATTTTCCAACAATTGAATTCAAGGATATTTCCAAGAACCTTTATACTTTAAAACCAAATGCTCCGGAGAATAAGGATGATAGCTTAATGCCTGCAAGCTACAAGGCCAAGCTTGATCCAGAAAAGCAAAACCTCTACATTCATGCTCTCGAAGGAGAAACCTG
>DATGND010000316.1:0-2101 GCA_035306925.1 Bacteriovoracaceae bacterium
AAGTTCACGAATGATATAGGTTCCAAGAAACCCGCCGCCACCTGTTACAAGTATTTTCATGCCCCTATTCTAGACAATTGTCAGAAGGTACGCCATACCTTTTGGTAGGCAATCGCTTCAAAGGATGAAAATGATCTCCCAGGATTTAAAAGATCTCGTTTCAAAAACTGTCAAAACCTTAGGGCTCGCTCTAAAAGATATTTACGGGAAAGCCCTTTATAATGAGATTGAAAAGCTCAGACTTCAAATGAAAGAAGTACGAAGCCAAAGTCCCCTGATTGTGGAAAAGGCCATGAATAAGGCCTATTCAAACCTCAATCAAAAATCACAGGAAGAGTTAAGAGTCATCACCAAGGCTTTTTCTCTCATGCTTGAACTTATTAATTCAACAGAAGCTGCCTACCGAGCTCATCGCTTAAAAACTTTCCAAACTCCACAAACGACGAAAAGACCTGATGAGATTATTTATGTTTTTACATCTCATCCTACAGAATCCCGCAGTGCTCAGTATCTACATTTAATGAAGCAGGTGGAAGAACTTCTTATCTATGCCCTTGAAACCGACTTTGAAAACATTCAAGAGCAACTTCATCACCTGCTGCGAATTGCCGTAAGGATCGATATCGCCAATACCAGACGACCTCAAGTAAAAGATGAGATGGAACAAATTTTTCAAATTGTCTTGCATGAAGATATTCTCGAAGAGCAAATGGCCCTGTCAAAACTTGGTGTATCAGTTGGATTTAGAACCTGGGTCGGTGGCGATAAGGATGGGCATCCCAAAGTAAATTATCAGACTATGGTTCAGAGTCTTGAGCTTTCTAGAAAGATGATTCTTACCTATATCAATAAGAAGCTAGATCACTATCTCCAAGAGCTAGAGTTTCTAAATGAAGCAGGTGGATTACAAAAGAAAGTTTATCTCATTAAAAAAGAATTAAGATCCTTAAAAAAATTAACCAATGGAGATGGTAAGAAAGTTCATCGTCTAAAAGAATTATTCGCAAACCTCATTCATGAAGCACAAAGAAATAAGCTTCACTCTCCTCAACTTTTAGAACTTGAGCACCTATTCACCGTCTACCCGGCCATCGTGCTTCCTCTGGAAATAAGAGAAGATAGTGCCATGATTCATCAGGCCTTAAGTAAAACAAAAGGGCCCATCTCTTTGATGCTTAAAGAATTAAAAAGAATCTCCAAAGGCATTAGTCCTAAATACTATGTGCGAGGATTTATTATCAGTATGTGTATGAGCACTGAGGACTATCTAGCAGGAATTGCCCTCACCGAAAGAGATCTCGGTTTCCTTGGCATACCTGTCATTCCTCTATTTGAGAATGAGGAAGGCCTGATTCATTCCATCAGTATTCTTGAAGGGGCCATGAAGAAGCACTCCTTTATTGAAACTCATAAAAAAGAATGGAAGAACCGTTTTGAAATCATGGTAGGTTATTCCGATTCAAGTAAGGAGAATGGTGTTCTTCCATCAAGACTCATGGTGGAAAAAGCTCTCTTTAAGCTTGAAGAGTTTCTTCTTAGTAAAAAACTCACACCGGTCTTCTTTCATGGTTCAGGTGGAAGCACCAGTCGCGGAGGAGGAAGTATTGAGGAACAGATTTCCTGGTGGCCACAAAGTGCTTTAGATATTTTTAAAGTGACCATTCAAGGAGAGATGGTGCAAAGAAACTTTACTAACCGCCTTATCATGCGCTCCCAAGTGGGGAAAGTGCTTACCTCATACAATAAGGTAAAACCGAAACTTCCCCATCACAGTAAAGAAGTCTTGAACTTCTCACAAGGAGTACAAGAAGAATATCGAAAACTTGTCACCAATGAAGACTTTCATCATCTCACGGGCCTTGCGACTCCTTATCAGTATCTGGATCTCTTACGAATAGGCTCACGTCCAAGCAAAAGATCAAGGCCAGGAGAATTCAGTCTCAGGGCCATCCCCTGGATTCTGTGTTGGACCCAAACAAGACTTCTTCTTCCCTTTTGGTGGGGAACAGGCAGTGCTTGGAGTAAACTCTCCCAAAAAGAAAAAGATAAAATCAAAAAAGACTATCAAAGAAGTCCCCTACTTCAATCCTATATTAAAAAC
>DATGND010000317.1:0-5628 GCA_035306925.1 Bacteriovoracaceae bacterium
CTAGGAATTCCTGCGGATGGTATGAGTCTGATGGGGCAGTCAATTCTTTCTCCGAATAAGCGTCTGGCCTTCAATCTAGTGGGGGGTGCTCAATATGTTCTTGTTGAGAATGATGGCTACTCAGTTTTGAAAGAAGATGAGCATGTTGCATATCAATATAACTGGAAAACAGGCGAGATCACCAGAAAAGGTAAAAGTGAGGATTTAACACTAAGCGCCTACCTACAGTATTTTTTTACATCTCTTATCTCAAATAGCTTCGAACTTAAATAGTCCAAGTTGTTTAAATCCCACTACTACGTTAAACTAAATCGTTATTTTCCCTCTTAGAATTGGTGGTTTCATGCATCCTTTATCAAGTCATATTGATACAAATTCAAACGAATTTAAAAGTAATGTTGAATTTCATAAATCTCTTGCTGAAGACCTTAAAGCTCGACTTGAGCGTGTTTATCAGGGTGGTGGCGAAGAGTCCGTTAATAAGCATAAAAAAAGAAATAAATTCTTAGCACGCGAAAGAATTGAAAAGATTCTTGATCCAGGCTCTCCATTTCTTGAGCTCTCTGCTCTTGCAGCTGATGGAGTCTATGAAGAAGATGTTCCTAGTGCAGGTGTTGTAACAGGAATTGGTCTTGTTCATGGTGTGGAGTGCATGTTTGTGGCAAACGATGCCACTGTAAAAGGTGGAACGTATTTTCCACTAACGGTGAAAAAGCATCTGCGTGCTCAAGAGATTGCTCTAGAGAATCGTCTACCTTGTATCTATATTGTCGACTCTGGTGGTGCTTTTCTTCCAAAGCAAGATGAAGTGTTTCCTGATAAAGAACACTTTGGCCGTATCTTTTATAATCAGGCCAATATGAGTGCTCTAAAGATTCCACAGATTGCTATTGTCTGCGGATCTTGTACTGCTGGAGGCGCTTATGTTCCGGCCATGAGTGATGAAACGATTATCGTTAAAGATAATGGAACGATCTTCTTAGGAGGACCGCCTCTGGTCAAAGCCGCTACAGGTGAAGAGGTGAGTGCAGAAGACCTTGGTGGTGCAGTTGTGCATACTTCAAAGTCCGGAGTTGCTGATCACTTTGCTGAAAGTGAAGAAGAAGGTCTAGAGATGGTTCGTAATGTAGTTGAAACACTAAATTACCAATCAACCCATCCTCATAAATTTATTACAAGAGAAGTTAAACCACCTCTTTATGATGTGAATGAAATCTACGGCATCATTCCACAGGATACGAGAAAGCCATTTGATGTTCGTGAGATCATTGCACGTATTGTAGACGGTAGTGAGTTTCAAGAGTTTAAAGAAAAATACGGTTCAACTCTTGTTTGTGGGTTTGCTCGCATTCACGGTTACATGGTGGGAATTGTTGCGAACAACGGAATTCTTTTTTCTGAATCATCATTAAAAGGTGCTCACTTTGTTGAACTTTGTGGACAAAGAAAAATTCCTCTAGTTTTCCTTCAAAACATTACAGGCTTCATGGTTGGTAAACAGTATGAGAATGAAGGGATTGCCAAGCATGGAGCAAAGTTTGTAACTGCTGTTTCTACGGTGAAAGTTCCTAAGTTTACTATCATTATTGGTGGGTCCTTTGGGGCCGGGAACTATGGAATGTGTGGTAGAGCTTTTTCTCCAAGATATCTTTTCATGTGGCCGAATGCCCGTATCTCAGTGATGGGAGGAGAGCAAGCTGCTAATGTTCTGGCCACAGTTCGACAGGATGGTTTAGCAGCAAGAGGTAAGCCTCTTATGACAGAAGAGGAAGTCGCAAAATTCAAACAACCTATTCTCGATAAATATGAAAAAGAAGGATCTCCTTATTATTCTTCAGCAAGACTGTGGGATGATGGAGTCATTGATCCAGCAAAAACCAGAGACATTCTAGGATTGTGTTTAAGCACAACTCATAATGAAGAATTTAAGGACCCTTCTTGGGGTGTATTTAGGATGTAATGATGAAATACATTGAACTGAATAAAAAAGAAAATGGAGTATTAGAAGTTTGGTTGAATCGACCAGAACTTCATAATGCATTTAATGCTGAACTGATTGATGAGTTGATTACTGTATTTAATGGTATCAAAGATGAGCGACTAGTTATTCTTTCGGGACGTGGAAGTAGTTTTTGTGCCGGTGCTGATCTTAACTGGATGCGTGCCATGAAGGACTTCTCCGAAGAAGAGAACTTCGAAGATTCAAAACAACTTGCCTCTATGTTCAGAGTTATCAATGCATGTCCCGTTCCGGTTATTGGAAGAGTTAATGGACATGCCCTTGGTGGAGGAGTGGGACTGGTGAGCGTGTGTGACTATGTCATCTCTGTTCCTGAAGCTCTTTATGGATTCACTGAAGTTCGTCTAGGACTTATTCCTGCTGTTATTTCTCCTTACTGTATTTCAAAAATTGGTGAGTCTCATGCTCGTGCCTGGATGCTTTCAGGTGAGCGCTTCAAAGCAGATAAAGCTTTGAAGATGAATCTTGTTCATGAAGTGGTTGAAGCGAGTGAACTTGATAAGAGAGTTGCTGAACTTGAAAAATCTTTTCTCATGGCAGGTCCTATTGCCAGTCGTGAAGCGAAAGCTCTTATTTCTACAGTGACTTCGAACCTAAGGGACTCGGAGGACTATACTTGTCGCATGATTGCTTCTCGTCGTGTGAGCAGTGAAGGACAAGAGGGAATGAGAGCGTTACTTGAAAAAGATAAAGCAAATTGGATAAAGAAATGAAAATAAAAAAGATACTCGTTGCTAACCGTGGAGAGATTGCCCTTAGAGTGTTAAAAACAGCAAAGGAAATGGGCATTAAAGTTGTCAGTATTTATGCTGAGGACGATAAGACTCTTCCACATGCTATGCTGGCCGATGAATCCTATTCTTTAGGGAGTGGTCCTTTAAGTGAAACTTATCTTAATCAACAAAAAATTGTAGATATTGCTAAAAAATCAGGTGCGGATGCTATTCATCCTGGTTATGGATTTCTCTCTGAAAATGCTAACTTTGCTAATCTCGTGGAAAGTTCTGGGATTATCTTTATTGGACCTACAGCTGAATCAATAACCCTTATGGGTGATAAGAGTGGTTCTAAGAAAGCCTTAGAGCATCTGAGTATTCCGATGATTCCTGGTTACCATGGAGATAATCAGGATGAGGAGTTTCTGGCCAATGAAGCTAGAAAGATTGGCTTCCCGGTTCTTATCAAGGCTTCTGCTGGAGGTGGTGGTAAGGGAATGCGAATTGTACATAAAGAAGAAGAGCTTCTTGAAGCCATTCGTGGGGCCAAGTCAGAAGGTTTAAATTCCTTTTCCAATGATCGAGTTCTTGTTGAGAAGTATATTGTCAATCCTCGCCATATTGAGGTGCAACTCATGAGTGATACTCATGGAAATCACCTTCATTTCTGGGAACGAGAGTGCTCGATTCAACGTCGTTATCAAAAAATTGTTGAAGAAACTCCGGCCCCCAATATGAGTCAGGAGCTGAGAGAAAAAATTTGTCAGACTGCTGTGCAGATTTCTTCAGGAATTAACTATCGTGGAGCTGGTACAGTTGAGTTTATTTTAACTCCTAATAATGAATTCTATTTTCTAGAAATGAATACTCGTTTGCAGGTGGAGCACCCGGTGACGGAAATGGTAACCGGTTATGATCTTGTTCGTTTTCAGATCATGGTTGCTGCTGGAGAAAAATTACCTGTTAAGCAAAGTGATATCAAACAGAAAGGGCATGCTATTGAGTGCCGTATCTATGCTGAAGACCCTGATCAAAATTTTATGCCTTCCATTGGTAAAATTGAAAAAATTGGTTCACCGACCTTAAGAGATACTCGTCTTGATTGTGGCTTTAATGATGGCGCAGAAGTGGGTGTGAATTATGACCCTATGTTAGCAAAACTTATTGTATGGGGAGAGGATCGAAAAACCTCTACGCAAAAAACAATTCAATCTCTTGATGAGGTATTGTTTTTAGGAGTGAAAACCAATCGTGACTACCTAAAGCGCATTCTGGCTCATCCGGCCTATGTTGAAGGGAAAACCCATACTCATTTCATTCCTCAGTATGAAGCAGATTTAAAACCTAAGAGTTTTACTGATGAGAATATTGCTGACCTGATTGCGGCTTTCTCTCTTCAAGGAATAAGTAGACCAACTGCCACCGGAGTTGCAGTAGAAAGATCTACTCCATGGACCACTCTTACAGGATTTAGGAATTAATGATGGAAAAGATATTTTTTATTAATGGGCAAGATTACAAGGTAACAGATTATTCTCTGAAAAATGGAGTTGTTTCATTTACCTATAATGGAAAAAAATATGAGTACCAGAACTTAGGCTTTAGAGATGGTCTTCTCATTGAAGGAAACAATCACCGTTTCTCTGCTCATATAGGAAGTGTGAAGGACGGGGAACAAGTTGTTATGGCCCATGGGCTTGAGGCCCGTATGAGTTCAGGTAAAAAAATAAAGAAACAATCGATTTCCGGAAGTCTTAATTCTCCTATGCCTGGAAAAATCTTTAAGGTGGTTAAAAATGTGGGAGATGAAGTTAAGAAGGGAGATACGATTCTTATTTTAGAGGCCATGAAAATGGAACATTCTATTCGTGCTGACAAGGATGGAGTGGTTAAAAAAATTCACTTTCAAGTTGGAGAATTGGTTCAAGGCGGAGCAGTTCTTGCAAGTGTGGAGTAAGTCATGATTAAAATTGTGGAAGTAGGACCTCGAGATGGGTTACAAAACGAAAAACGAATCCTTCCTACCGATGATAAGTTTATGTTCATTAGTAAACTGGTAGAAGCGGGACTAAAAACGGTAGAGGTCACAAGTTTTGTTAAACCTCCTGCTATTCCACAAATGAGTGACTCCAGTGAATTATTCTCTAAAGTAGCTGCTCACTTAAAAAATAAGGCGAACTTTCCTTGTCTTGTTCCAAATCTTAAAGGCTATGAAACAGCTAAAAGTCTTGGGGTAAAAGAGATTGCTCTCTTCAGTGCCACCTCTGATTCTTTTACTAAAAAAAATATTAATGCCACTGTGGATGAGAGCTTTGTGCGTATGAAAGAAGTGGCACAAGCGGCTCAGCAAGATGGAATTAAAGTTCGAGGTTATATTTCTACGGCCTTTGGTTGTCCTTATGAAGGGGAAATGAGTGTTGATAAACTCATCTCAGTGGCGAAGCGTTTTCTAGATCTTGGTGTTTATGAAATTTCAGTAGGGGACACTATTGGTGTGGCAACTCCTAAGCAGGTTAAGTCTTATTTAGATACTCTGATTTCAGAAGTAGGTCTTGATAAGCTTGCCATGCATTTTCATGATACGAGAGGTATGGCCCTTTCGAATATTCTGGTTTCCCTAGAGAAAGGGATCACGACTTTTGACTCGTCCGCTGGAGGTATTGGTGGTTGCCCTTATGCGAAAGGCGCAACAGGTAATGTGGCCACTGAGGATGTTTGGTATCTTTTAAATTCACAAGGTTTAGAGACCGGAATTGATTTTCCTAAATTAGTTGAAGCATCTACTTTTATTTTAAATAAATTAGAGAAAACTACTGAATCAAAATTTTTACGTGCTTATTTAAATACAGGAAAAGTATGAACTATCTAGAACAGTCATGGAAAGATTTAACA
>DATGND010000318.1:0-7563 GCA_035306925.1 Bacteriovoracaceae bacterium
ATTCAAAGTTTCGCCCTTCCGAACCAATTTCAGTTGAAAGAAGAATCTGTGCCCCATCTGCTTCGGCAAAGTAAGCAGCTTGACGGTCCCGGTTCATCAGATTCATCCCTGAGTGGAAATAAGCAATCTTAACAGTAGTTGAATCTTTTAACTTCTTCTCCAGGGCCAGTACCACTTCTTTATCATGACAAATAAGAAGCGTTTTATCTTGCTTATGCTTTTCTACAAAGCCCGCCAGCCAATTGGCCTTCAAATCTAAAACATTACTCTCAGTGTTCTTACTCTTTCCAAGAGATAATTTGTGAGGATGAAATTCTCTTTTAGGGAAAAACTCGGAGTAAGTGGCCATCTTTTGGCGAGTGTTTCTAAAATACACACGCCCCGTTCCATGTCGATCCACTAAGGCCTGCAGAGCTTCCTTGTTATCCATCGTTTCAAGGTCGATACCAAGTTTATCTTTTAATGTTTTATAATCATCCTTGGTCAGCTTCTTTTCAGCAATCAGTTTATTGGCAAGATTAGTAATAGGACGATAACTCATCGTCTCGTTGATAAAGCTTTCATAACTATGGAAGCGATTGGGATCTAGCAGATGAAGACGAGCATAGTGTCCTGCTAGACCTAGAATTTCTGGAGTTCCGGAAAGAAGTAGAACGCCTGGCGTGTCTTTCGCAAGAGCCGCTACAAAATCATACTCAGGGCTTGAGTTATCTGGGGCCCAACGAAGCTGATGGGCCTCATCCACAACAAGAAGGTCCCACTTGGAATCCAGTGCGTATTCCATGAGCCAACTTTCTCTCATCATGTATCGTTGAGAAGCGACAAAAAGTTGTCCTTCTTCAAAAGGATTCTCCCCTCTTTGAAGGCCAGTATCATGGTTGATGGCCATGAACGAGAGCTGGAATTTTTTAAGCATCTCAACAAACCACTGATACACCAAAGAATCAGGAACAATAATGAGAACTCTCTCAGTTCTTCCTGTCAGAATAAGGTGATGGATAATCAGTCCTGCTTCAATAGTTTTACCTAGCCCTACTTCATCAGCGAGTAGAACTCGAGGACGACTTCTTTTAGCGACTTCACTGGCCACATACATTTGGTGAGGAATAATATCCAGGCGAGGCCCGAGGTAACCTCTCACCGGAGAAATAAAAAGTTTTCTTTGATTTAATAAAACATCATAGCGAAGTTTAAAAACTTCATTGGAATCAATACTTCCAGCAAACAATCTTTCTTCAGGACGAGAAAAAGAAAGAGTTCCAGAAAGCTCTGTTTCCAGAATAGACTGACCTTCTACGTGATAAGTTAAAAGCTTATCATCCTCGGTCACTTCCAAAACAATGAATGCTTCATTGCTTTGATTTTTAATTTCATCCCCTACTGAAAACTTAATACGTTTTAAAGGAGCGGTATTAACTCCGTACCTTCTATCCACTTTAGCTTCCGGAAAAAAACAAGTTACGGTTTTTCCTTCTACTTCAACAATAATGCCTAATCCTAGCTCTGGCTCTGACTCAGAAATCCAACGTTGTCCGATAATGAACTGCTTCAACGTGACTCTCCTTTCTCTTGTACTTTCGATTGACTTAAAACATGATGTTACCAAATGCCCTCTTGAGGAGAAAGCTTCCTATGAAAAAAACTTTATTCTTTATGACCTTCTTTTTCTGCTTTCACACCTATGCTGTTAAGGATGGATATTACCGCCTTGAGTTATCGACTCAGCACGCAAAGATTCCATTCATCATGAAAAGCAGCTCTCAGGGAAAAACCTTTGAAATACTCAATGGTGAGGAAGTCATTGAACTCCAAAATATCAAGACTAAGAAGAAAAACCATCTGACACTAGAAATCCCCACCTATCAGGTGCGACTCTCTTTGGATATCCAAGGTGATAAGCTTTCCGGGGTTTTTATAAGAAGCAATGGAAGCCAATTACCACTTGAAGGTCGCCCTGGGCAGGAACTCTTTTCTCTTCCTCTCAAGAAAGCTTCAAACTTTGATGGTAAGTGGGAGGTTCAGGATGATAAGGGTGAACAGAATGTCCTTCTATTAAAGCAGGATGGACAGAAAATTAAAGGCTCCTACCTCACAAAGTATGGTGATTACCGCTATTTTCATGGAGTAGTCAGTGGTGATGAGTTTTACGCTTCCAGTTTTGATGGAGTTTATAATTATCTCATCAAAGGAAAGCTGGAGGGCAAAAAGTTAAGTGCTCAAATCCTGGCCAACTATAAAATCCAATTGGAAGGTAAAAGAAACGATGAGGCGAAACTGGTTGATCCCTATAAGCTCACTAAAGTGGATACAAAGCTGGCCTTTAGTTTTCCCGACTTGAAAGGTAAAAAGATTTCTCTGGCCGATGAGCAGTTTAAAAACCGACCGGTTATTCTTCAGATCTTTGGAAGCTGGTGCCCTAATTGTATTGATGAGTTAAATTATCTGATTCCTTGGTATGAGAAAAATAGGGGCAGAGGAATCGCTCTTATTGCTATTTCCTTTGAAAGAACCCTGGATGTTAAAAGGGCCCAAGTGGTTCTAAGAAAACTTGCTCAGAAACATAAATTAAATTACCCGATGCTTCTTGCGGGGGTCAGCCCTGAGGATACACCTGAGAAAAAACTTCCGGGGGTAAAAAATTTTATGGCATTTCCAACAACCATTTTTTTAGATAAAAATCATAATGTTTATAAAGTTCACACGGGTTTCAACGGACCAAGTACCGGTGAGTTTTATCAACAGTGGCAAAAAGATTTTAATCAAACCGTAGATACGCTTCTTAAATAAAGGATTTATGTTAAAGACGATTATTCTTTTACTTCTGTCCAACGTTTTCATGACCTATGCCTGGTATGGACATTTGAAAACACTCTCTGCAAAACCGTTATGGATTGCGATACTAGTGAGCTGGCTGGTGGCCTTTCTTGAATATTGCTTTCAGGTTCCGGCCAACAGAAACGGAATTCACTACTTCTCATTAGCGCAGCTAAAGATTATTCAAGAAGTGATAACGATGGTTGTCTTCTCTGGGTTTGCCATTTTCTTTATGAAAGAAGAACTCAACAGAAACTATCTGTATGCTTCAATATGCCTCATTGGAGCGGTCTTCTTCATCTTCCGGAAATGATGACCTATCTTCAGGATAGGGATAAGGGTCATCTTCTCTCGGTTCGCCAGCATTTCTTTCTCTTTCATACTCATCATAATCCGAATCTGGATTATTGAGTTCAAGTTCATCTACCGGAAACTCTGACTCTGAAGTATTCATTCCTGGCGTAGGTAGAATTCCCATCTGGCCATCATCATGATCCTCATAGTCAGCAGTATAATAGGCTTCAGCTCCACCATAGGCATAAGCTATTTCTCCACCTAATCGTCCTGTATAAAGGCCAAAGCCTAAAGGAACAATACTAAAAAGTGCTGCTAGGATCCGGAGGTTCTTTGCTAATTTTTCTTGTACAAAATTGATCACAATCATTACTCCTAGAAGAATCACGGATAACCCTGAAAATACTTCTGCCATATTTTCATGTTTTCCAATAAATCGTTTTGGTACGAACTGTGCAACTAAGTCTTCCTCCCCTTCACCGGAAGAAAGAGCTATATAAGCAAAAATAACAATCAGTGATTGAACAATGACAGCGGCCCACCAACCTTGAGGAGTTACTTTTTTCTTAGCAATAAGAATGACCAGGCTCCATAAAATAAAGGGCATAAACAGGGCGAGAACCAGTGGAACATGAGCAAGGAATGGATGAAGTGGAACCATATATACTCCTATGACTTCGTTTCATTCTCGATTAAATCCAGAAGATAGTCTATATGTTCTCTTTTTGTATGATGATTTGGAAGAACCAATCTGAAAAAAATCGTCCCATCTGGTCTTTCTGCATAATTAACCATCGCAAGCCCCTTGTTGACCAGTCGCTTACGGATTTCCTGAGTATATTCGTTGATGCTCTCACCATTCTTGGGAACAGTTTGAAAACAAACATTTAAAAAATTGGCATGATAGAGCTTAAAGCACTCTCTTTTTTGAACTTCTTCTTTAGCGTATCGAGCAAGATCCAGTAGAGCTTCAGTCCTTTCAATCAATCCTTCAGTTCCATGGATACGCCAGAGAAACCAAAGTTTAAGACAGTCTGCACGTCTACCGCATTGAAGTGAATAAGTTCCAGTATCCCAATCAACTCGCTCTTCATCATGGAAGAGATATTCTCCTCCACCTCCACGAGTTGTGGCCCTAAGAATTCCGGCCCTCTTAGTTAAGAAGAAACTTGTAATAAGTGGTGCTCCTAAGGTTTTATGAGCATCGAAAGTGATTGAGTCTGCATACTCAAGTCCTTGGGCCATATGAGTATAGTTCTTCGTAAAGAGAACGGCCCCTCCCCATGCTGCATCTACATGAAGCCAGATTTTATACTTTTCAGCTATCTTAGCAATTTCACTTAAAGGATCAAAGGCCCCTAAAACCGTAGTTCCGAGAGTAGCCCCAATCATTAAAGGAGTTAATCCTTCTTTAATATCAGCAGCAATAATTCTTTCTAGCTCTTCAGGGATCATCTCTCCCTTCTCATTAGAAGGAATCAAGATGAGGTTTTGAGTACCAAGACCTGTAATATTGGCCGCTTTATCAAATGAGTAATGGGCTTCACTGGAAACATAGATTCTAAAATTATTATGAGTGAATCCATTTTGTCTGATGCTTGGGTTGTAATCAGTTCGAGCACAAAGCATCCCTAGAAGGTTTGCGTTACTCCCTCCTGTCACCATAATCCCTTCCCCCTGACTAAGACCCGTCATCTGAAGAAGCTTTGACACTAATCTTTTTTCAATAACGGTTAAGACCGGGGCAATTTCAAAAGTGGCCATTGTAGGATTGAGAAGTGAAGTGACCCAATCTCCGATGATGGCCAGAGGATCTGCACCTCCGAAAAGCTGATTTAAAAATAAAGGATGATTAGTTCTCACTGAACGCTCAAGAATAAACTCTAACTCTTTTAAAAATGTTTCTTGATCAATTCCTTGTGCATTTATTGAAGGAACTAAACGATTCATTTCTTCTGGAGTTGATGACTTTATCACTGGTGTGGGGAGATCATTTTGCGAGACATATTTTTTGAGTGTCAAAAAAACGTCATTTAAAAATTTTTCTTCGTTAAGAGATTGCATGCATATACCTATTTTTTAGTAACTCTTACCAGAACCTTACAGCATCTCGCAATCCTGCAAGCAAATGTTAGATAATTCAGCAGTTTAGCTGACTTATGCCTATTGGCAATTAAAACAAGGCTTGTTTTAATTTTCACTATCTACAAATCTTACGTCTTTCAAGGAGAACTTAGGATGTCAGTTCGACTCAATAAGCACCTATCTGATAAGCAAATTGAAATGCTTAAAGATAAACTACTTGCAGAAGCTGAGCGCATTAGAACCAACTTTCAACTGAAAAAGCAAGAATACGAAAACACCGCACTCTCCGGAGCTAAAGATGAAGTAGACTCGGCAAACGATAATATACTTCTTGCTGCTGATATGCGTTTCTCTAACCGCGAAAGCCTCTACTACAAAAAGATTATGAAAACTTTAAGTAAAGTAGAGTCAGAAACTTATGGTATGTGTGATGAGTGTGGAGAGGCTATTACATTTCAACGCCTGATTGCTCGTCCTACATCTGAGATGTGCATTGTATGTAAAGAGGACTCTGAAAGAGAAGAAAACCAAAACTTCTTTGAAAGACGTTCTAAATCTTTAGGAAGAGAGATCAGCCTAAGCGGACACTAATTTTTATGATTGAATATGTGCTGGATCACAACCCAGACGATCGAGTTCTTCAAAAGGCCTCCAAAATCTTAAAAGATGGGGGCCTTATTTGTCTTCCCTGTGAAACTAACTGGATAGTAGTTGCAGACCCTTACTCTAAAACAGGCGTTGATAAACTATACAAACTCCGCCACGTGGAAAATACCAAACACTTCACTCTTCAAGCTGCAAGTTTTAAAAAGGCCATGGAAATTGCCCATATTAATGATGCTGCTTTTAGTTTAATGAAGAAGGTCATTCCCGGGCCCTACACTTTTATTTTTGAAGCCCAGAAAAAAATCACAAAACTTTTAAAAGCCTCCAAGTACGATAAAGAAGTGGGGATACACTTTCCTCCCAATAACCTCTTTATTAAATTTTTAAAAGTTCATGATGACTTAGTCATCAGCTCCCACATTACTCATGAAATGCTGGATCTTGAAGAAGATGATCCTATTTATTCAGCACTCATCGAAGATAAGTTTCCTTATCTGATAGATCTTATTCTTGACCCAGGGGAAGTTGAATTTACCGGTTCCTCTTCTATCATTGACTTTACCACCGGTAGTCCGGAAGTTATCAGACACGGAGCGGGTGATACGACACTTTTTGAGAGATAACTCTCATCAGGAAGTTTCATGCAAATCATTCAAGTCAAAAAAGATATCGTCATCTTTTTCCTGATTGCAGTCTTAGTGGTCTTGATTAGCTATTACTCACGACATCTCATTCTGATCAGTAGTATTGGCATAGGTATCGGGGTACTCATCACACCTTGGTTTCGTGTTCTTACCTATCGTTATAAAATTCCCCGTTTTCTTTCAATCCTTATTGTCATCCTGCTAACCACGCTTTTTTTTCTCCTGACTCTGGGAAGTATTATCTATCTCGTTGCCGATCAGGTCCAATCTTTACAGGAAAGGTGGCCCGAGATTCAGGAGAACAGCACAAAGGTCATCAGTAATACCTTTGAAAGATTTCCCTGGATTCAACAGCAGTTGCATGAAATCAATTTCGCCTCTTACTTGAAAACCAGTGCACAAAATATCCTCAAAGGTTTCAAACTGAGTGTGATTGTTATTGGTGCCGGAGTCTTTGCAGTAGTGATGGGCTTTTATACGGCCGTTAATGCGGAAGAATATTTCGAAAAAACGATTATGGCCTTCTATCCAAAGTATCGCACTCGCGCTCGTGAAATTCTCTCTCAATGCGCGAAAGTCATTCGCATCTGGTTTAGAGCTCAGCTTATTGATATGGCCATTATTGGAGGACTTACAGGTATAGGGTTAAAGCTTGTTAACGTTGAGTACTGGGCCGTTTTTGGTCTTCTAACAGCGGTACTAGGAATCATCCCCTACTTAGGAATGATTATGGTTGTCCTCACAACTATTCTTATTACTCTCTCTACAGATCCCAGTAAAGTGCCCTTCGTTTTTCTTGTCTTCTTCATCACACAGCAGTTAGAAAATCACCTCATCCTACCTCTTGCTATGAAGGGAGGTGCTGAGCTACCGGTCGTTCCTCTCATTATCTTTATGATGTTTATGGGTTCCTTCTTTGGAGTCTTAGGAGTTTTTATTGCTCCAGCACTCTTTTCTATTATTCGCGTCTTGTACATTGAGCTTTATTTACAACAAATCGGAAAGTTACAGTAGTTATGGTGAATGGATTGGTCAAAAACGGCCAAGCCTCACGACTGGGCCATCGAGTTCGATGAATGGATTAAAGAAAAAATTCAAAAACGTGATTACCAAGCGCTCA
>DATGND010000319.1:0-4812 GCA_035306925.1 Bacteriovoracaceae bacterium
ATTTAAAAAACAATCAAACTCCCAGAACCCCCAAGGATCTGGAAAAGTATGATGCGCTTATTTTCTCTGCGGTAGGAGATAAATGGGCATTGAAATCACAGACGAATTCACAAACAATCAGGGCAAAAAAAACCATTGAAATAAATGATCTCAATCTTCTGAAGTCGCTAACAATAGCAGGTATGGGAGTTTCTCTTCTTCCGGCCTTTTTCTGTCTTCCTGAAATAAAAAATGAAAAACTTATTCGCATTTTAAAGAAATGGAAAACTCAAGAAAGACCAGTTCATCTTATCTACCCTGCTCAGAAATATATCTCACCTAAAATGAGGGCCTTTATTGATGTGGCCGGAGAGATTATCAAAAGAAGTCTTGCCACTGCAGAATTATAAATTTCCATTATTTTATGGTATGAGTATATCAAGATAAAAATAAATGGAGCAGGCCCTATGTATAATCACCTCCTCGTTACATTAGATCATGGTGTTGGACATATCACACTCAATTCCGAACGAACGCTCAATGCTTTAAGTCAGGGCATGGCCGATGAACTTCTTACTCTTTTAAAAAGTTGGGAAAGAGACCCAAATGTCTCATGTATTTTTTTAGATGGAGCTGGTTCAAAAGCTTTTTGCGCTGGTGGGGATATTAAAAATCTCTATCACTCATTAAAAGAAGATCAGTCTTCCGAAGTAAATCCTACTTGTCTAAAATTCTTTATCACGGAGTACACTCTCGATTATAAAATTCATACCTACTCCAAGCCTATTGTGAGCTGGAACTCAGGAATTACAATGGGTGGCGGAATGGGGCTCATGAATGGAGCAAGTCATCGCATTGTTACTGAAACTTCCCTTCTATCTATGCCGGAAGTGAGTATTGGCCTTTATCCCGATGTTGGAGCGACTTATTTTTTCAATCAACTGCCGTCCGGAGTTGGAAAGTTTCTGGGAGTAACAGGAGCTCGTTTCAATGCAGGTGATGCTATAACCCTAGGCTTAGCTGATTACTTTCTAGAAAGTAATCTTAAAGAAGTCTTGTTATCCAAATTAAAAGAAATTTCATGGACCAAAGAAAGCTCTGAAAACAAAAAACTTATATCTCAATGCCTGCAAGGACTTTCTTCGTCTAATTTACCGACTCCATTCACTAAAAATCTTCTTTCTTATTTTGAGAAGCTATCTTCGGTCACTGAATTAAAAGATTTTGAAACCATCACAAATGAGTTTCCTCAAAATGAATGGATCACTCAAAGTCTAAATATTTATAAAAAAGGGTCTCCAAGTTCAGCAGCAGTAATTCTAAGGCAATTAGAGCAAGGTAAGAATTTAAGCCTCAAAGAAGCTTTTATGTCGGAACTTAATCTTTCCGCTCAGTGTTCGCTTAAACCTGATTTTACAGAAGGAGTTCGAGCTTTATTGATCGATAAAGACCAGTCCCCTCAATGGACTCCGGCAACAATCAATGAGCTGACTTCGGAATGGTTAGATAGCTTCTTCAAACCTCTCTGGGCAGAGGCTACCCATCCTTTCAAAGACTGGTAATATTGCTTAAACGGCAAGTTAGCTAATTAACCTGCCGTCTAAATAAATGTATAGGTTTTAGTCACCTTATAGTTTCTACTTACTTCTTTCATTCCCTCCCATAGAAAACCCTCAATCTGCTAAGTTTAGTCTTAAATATTTTTAACTTATCAGGTGAGAGCAATGAAAAAATCTTTATTTATTTTCATCACTTTACTTCTTTCAACTCAAAGCTTTGCGAGAAGCGGTCAAAAGGCCATTTACGGAAGTCGCTTAGATAATGAGTTCACCAACAAGGACTCCACTGATATGATTAAAATTCTTTCAACAGGAATCGGTTACATTGTTCCTAAAAAAAGGATCAGAAAGTATGACCGTCAAACCAGCATGATCGAGGCCCGTCCACTAAGAGAACTTTCCAACCTTTGTTCCCATGAAAGATTTGCTCAGAACCTCGCTTCAGCACCAAGCTGTACAGGTTTTCTAGTAGCAGAGGATCTTCTGGTTACGGCCGGACACTGTATTGAAGACAAAAAAGACTGTAAGGATATGAATATTGTCTTTGGAGTTACAGTTGCTAAAGAAACTTCTCAGGGCTTTCGAATTGCAAACGATAATATCTACACTTGTAAAAAAGTGATCACATCCAGCAATAGCAATGGGCGAGATTATTCTCTTATAAAACTCAATAAAAAAGTTAAGGCGAGAAAGATCTACCGCATCGGAGATGACAGTAAACTTACAGATAAGTCTTCAGTCTATATGATTGGTCACCCCCTAGGTCTTGCCGTAACTTATACCAAGCCGGCCAGAGTTACTCATCTCTACCTAGATGATATTTTTAAAGCTCCCCTCAACTCTTTTTCAGGGAACTCAGGTTCCCCGGTTCTAAATGCTGCTACCGATGAAGTGGTGGGTATTCTTACTGCCGGGCAGACAGACTATATTAAAAAAGACAAAGAATGCACTCGATATGCTCGCTATAACTCTGGTGGAGAAACCATTACTCGAATCAGTCTCTTAAAAGAACAAATCGAGGCCAATAAGTAAGTTCATGTGTTTTTTACACATGAGCTTGTCTTCCATTTAGCATGAAGTACAGTAAGGGCCTATGAAAAAACTTGTCATCATTCTTTGCTTTTTCACGACTTTAGCTGAAGCAAAACTCAGTGAAACAGCTATTTCGATCATTCCTGTGGAAACCACCGAAGCCTACAGCAATGAAGCTGACGCCTTGGAAGCTGCTTTCTTACTTGAGGGTCAACTGCAAAACCCTCGAAGTGAAGAGTTTGATAAACTTAAAAAAATCTGTGATCGCTTTATCAGTCTCCTAAAACCAACAGTGGTTCGTTTAAGAGTAGATGGTAACCAAAAAGTTAAAGGAATAGTTGAAGCTAAGATCAGGTGTAAAAGATGATTACACAATCTCCTAAATCTCAAGATCTCGTCGCACACGAGCTCCAAAGATTTTTAGAGAGTTCGCAGCTCAGTTTATCAGGACTGGCCAAAAAGCTTAATGTCTCCAAGGCTCAGCTTTCTTTAATCAAAAACAGTAAAAAAACTCCTTCACTGGATATAGGTCTTAAAATTTTAAAATACGTCGGAATTGATCAGACGGTCAGAAGAGATTGGGCCCTTAGCCACCTTGCGGAATTTTCCGATGAATATGAAGAATTAGAAAATAGTGTCCGCCAAGAACTGCAAAAGGTTAAGCATTCTCAAGATATTTGTAATCGTTTTGAAAATAATCTTTCTTTGATGAACATTTATCTGGATATTGTTAATGCAGAAAATGGAATTACCCTTTATGCAATAGAAAAAAATTATGGCAAAGAATCTCTGGCCTTAATTAAAGCTCTTGTCAGTTCAGGGCTCATAGAACAGAAAAAAGATACCCTTCATACCAATGACACTCGATCCGTCCTTACAAAAAGATCTTCTTTTAACTTTATGAAAACGATCTTTGATGATCAAAAAGATAAGTTTGATTCTGGAAATTGGGATGGTCGTTTTCAGTTTATTATGGATGATGTGAATGAAGAAGGACAAGAAAAGCTACAAGAATTACTCAAAAGAACAATGAAAGAAGCTGCAGAAATCATAAAAAATCATGAAAAGCCTCGATCCAAAGGCGGTAAAAGAATGATCTTCCAAGTGTTAAGCGGAATGGTCAAAGGTCCAATGCTTTCTCTCGTTTTTGCTCTTCTCACTTCATTTAATACCTTTGCAGGTGGAGTGGAAGGTGGTTCTTCATTACGAATGAGACTCGTCAATGATGAAAGTAAAGAACAACTTGTTCAGCAAGTTAACGAGATCTACGAGAAAGTAAACTCTCCTCAATGGAACAACATAAAAGAGAGGGCCTACGACTATTGTAAGGACCGCTATAAATCCGTAAACAAAAATAGAATTTCCCTAGAAGTCACTTCTGTTCAATATGATCGATTCTGGATTGAACGTCGTGAGCATCAAGAAGCATTCGCTAATATTTCATTTAGCTGTAGATAAAACCTGAAACACTCTAGCTGATTTAGCTAGAGTGTTTTCTTTTCGTAAACACTCTTACAACAGTTTATGCCTCTCTTCTCTTTCTATCCTATTCGAGAAGTCTTTTTTTCATCAAAAACGTTTACAGACACTAAACAGAAAATCATTTTTTCGATTTTTTCTTTATTTTCATCGTCATTTTTCTATCACAAATTGGGCTCATCAAATTTATAAAAATTTAAAGGAGTCACCTCATGAAAAAAGCGATCTTATTTCTTTCAATCTTCACTTCAACAGTAGCCATGGCAAAAATTGAAGTTGATATGCCTAAAATTAATTTTGGTGTTGCTAAAGTTGCTGCTTCAGAAGTTTGTGTTCAAGGTGAAAACATCCTTACAAAGAATGAAGTTACTTTCTGTTCAGAATCTTCAAGAGTTTGGGTTTCTACAGGACCTCGTCGCTCTGAAGGATACTTCCAAACCGTATGTCATGCCGAAAGCTCAGAAGTTCTTTCTCGTCCTATCGCTTACTCTGTAAAAGAATGTTCAAAATGGGCCGGTCGTAGATCTGATAACATTTGCGCTCAGTATGAAACAGTTTTAAAAACTATCCCTCTTAATTACACTTACGGTGTTTATAAAGTTAAAACAATTCGAGGTGAACGCATTAGATCACTAGTTACAACTAAGACTTTATCTATTCCTTCTTGTCGTTAATGTTTTTATGATCTGTACCCCAAAGTCAGGACAGGAAAATAAAAAAGCCTGTCCTTTTTGGGGTAACAATAAACTTATAGAATCCTATC
>DATGND010000320.1:0-3028 GCA_035306925.1 Bacteriovoracaceae bacterium
GTTATTAGCAATACCTAAAATCCATAGGAAAACGACCCCCAGACCTGTTAGTGGTGTTGTCTTAGGAAACAAAATGAGAAGCCCTAGAAGAAGTTGAAACCATCCCCAAAATGGATGAGGAATAGAAATCTCAGGGGCCACTACAGAATCCCCTTGCCAGCTCATAAGAAGAACGGCTCCCATGGCAATTCTCATAATCAATGGGCCATCATCAGCGTACCTATCTAGGAAAGTATTAAAGCGCTGATACCAGGCCGATTTCTCTCCCCACTTATCTACCCAGGTAAATAAGGGAAGAGAAATAAGTGAGAGAAGAAGTAATCCCCAAAATGCTGGAGTCATGAGTTCTCCAAATTGTAAGGGGGGCTGTTGAAAGCTGTAATCACTGAACCACTTTACGTGGGCCATTGAAGAAGCCGAGAAAAGCAGAGTGAAAAAGAAGGTAACGAATTTCATATAAACTCCCTATTTTTTTCTCATTGTGTATGATTATCACCCCAAAAAAACTGATTTCCATCACATTTTGTTGAATTTTGTTTGAGAGTGCACAATGCTTCGGGAGCTTATTTTTAATCATCCAAGTAGAGTTTAACGATGCTTGTATGACCACCTTCGACAGGTATTTCAAGAGTTCTTTCAAACTTATTCTTGAGAGTCACTTTGACTTTAATAACTCGCTGACCTTTTCTTAGATAGACTCCAGAGAAAGTAAAAGCTTTTCCTTCCTTATTACTTGCTGGACCACGGTATTTCTTCAAGGCCTGATACCTTGGTATCCATGTGCCATCACGCTCAAGAATAGAAAGCTTCGCATTCTTAAATGACTTAGTATTTCTTGTCTGATTCTCCAAGAAAATTTGAACCCTGAAAGTATGAAATAAAGAGCGACTCTCACTTACCTCTTCTCTTCTTAAATGCTTTACAATGTAATCAGCTGCTGGATGCTGACAACGAAGTAAGAGTAGACATTTAAAAGGAAGACTCGCAATTCCTGGAAGACTGAAATTAAAATGATTTGACCTGATCGTCGCAAATTTAAAGTGATCCGTTTTAGCAAATTCAAAGGCCTTAATGCTAGCAGGTCCTCTAGCCATACTCTGAGTGAGGGCCACTCGATAATGATCGGGACGAGAACTATAAATCGGTACTACCATATCATCCTCACCGGTCAAAACACTGGAGAACTTTTTAATACCGGCCAATGCTAAAGGACGAAGGTTTCTTAGGTTAAAGATATCCTCATAGTCTTCGTAGATTTTATTAATAGTGGCAGAACCGAAACTCATTTCATTAAGTTCAGCTTTCCCAAAAGGAGAAATAGGATTGTAATTAAGACCTGAATAAAAAACTCGTTTTCCTAAATGAGCAATAGGAGCTCCCCAAAAAGGGGTAGAGAGAGTAATAAAAGCATCGAGTTGATCTACATAAGGATGAGCGCTATCTTTTAAATTTTTAATCCATATGCTTCCTACCAGCCCACCTTGAGAATGCATAATTAGAGAGATTTTATCCTGAACCTTTGCTCCCATACTTAAAAGACTTTTATCAACGAATTGATGAAAGTCATAAGCAAAGGCCTTCACATCCTTTAACGGATGGCCTGTTTCATATTCAAAAGCGAGAACTTCATAGCATGGATCTCTTGCTTCAAGATAATCCTCAAGGAAACCAAAGGTATCACCACTTCCCGCCACTCCATGAATAAGGAAGATAAAATTTCTTTCTTCACAATATGTGTGAGCAAATGTTTTTAAGGGGAATAGGAAAAAGAAGAATAGAATTAATCCGACAATCCTCATAGAAGGCTTGTCGGATTAATAAAAGTAAGAATAAAGGGATTAGTCGTGGTGCTTAATTAAAAGCATGTTTGCCTTAGTGTTTTTATCAACATAATGGGCAAAAGAACTTTCAAAGAGTCCTTTTCTCAGCCTTGTGGCCACAATAACAAGATCTGGGTTTTCAGCATTCACATACTCCACAAAGGTTTGCTTAGGATTTTCACTAAAAAAACATAAGTGTCTGACTTTTCCACTAAAGTTTTCTGGAAGAACTTCTTTTGAAAGCTTCACAAGACTTGCGATAGTGCTTTCTTCAATTGTTTTACGATCTTCCTCCACTGGATAAACGAGGGGCATATTGCTGAAGACAAAGGAGTAAGTGATTTTACTGGCCACATGAACAAACTGAATCTCACTATCAGCAATAAATGACATTTCCTTCATATCTTTTAAAAGGTTATTGATCTCATTAGTAAAATCTACTGCCACAATAATTTTCTTAGCAAATGACATATTCTTTCCTCACTTTGTATGGGATGAAAACCTTGCAAATTTAACTAATTCTAAACTCGTCACAGGAATTAAGCTAATAACAAATAAAAGGATATTCTCATTCAAGCTTAAGCTCTTCATATTAAAAATATCTAAAAGCACATCAAACTGCTGAATAAGCAGCTGACAAACTAGAGGGATCGCGCAGGCACCCAAGTGATAAAAATTAGGCTTCATTTGGAAAAATGTTCTCGATTCACTTCTATTGGCAAAAGATCTAAAAATCTGTGCATAGACAAAGAACGTAAAGGCATAGCTTCGGGCCGTAAGAAGATCATCATTTTGAAGGGTATAGTAATAAAGCCCAAGCCCTAATATAGTAATCATAAAACCTGAAACAATCATCTCAATATAAAAGGCCAGGTCAAAGAATGTTTTCTCCGTAGGCTTACTGCTCTCTTCCAAGTAATGGGATGGAACACTTTCAGCGGCCAGGGCCAGGGAAGGAAGACCATCTGTCACTAAGTTAATCCACAATAAGTTAATGGGTAAAAGCGGAATAGGCATCCCTGCAAGAGTACTCGCAAAAATGAATAAGAGTTCAGCTAAATTAGTAGAAAGAAGATACTGGAGTGTTCTTTTAATATTGCCATTAACGGCCCTTCCTTCTTCAACAGCATCAACGATCGTTGCAAAATTATCGTCAGTCAGAATCATACTGGAGGCCTGTCTAGCAACTTCTGTTCCACCTTTGCCCA
>DATGND010000321.1:0-2196 GCA_035306925.1 Bacteriovoracaceae bacterium
GTACTAAATAATGGTGAACTTTATTGTTTTAGAAATTTTAATTTATTTCCTGTTCCTTTAGCCCCAGATAAGCCTAAACTCACCACTCCTATTACCAAAGTAGCAAGTTATGATTTTTTTACTTACATTTTAAGTGATCAAAAGCTTTATCGCGTTGAAAGAGATTATCTTGTACTAGAAGATGTAGGACCTATAAAAGATATTTTCTTTAATCATGATGTAAAATGTCTCGTTTCAGAGAGTGAGGAGGATGATGAGGTTCATTGTTTCTCTCCAGGTTATAATCATCGTTTTACTAAAAGTTTTGGCAATGATGTTGAAGAAGTCTTTCTGGGCAAAAGCTCACAACACCTTTGTGTAAAAACTGATTCCAATGATAATGTGTCGTGTACAATTTTAAGTTCTAGTGGAGCCTCGACTGAGACTTTAGATGTAACCAGTGATGAAGTGAAAAAAATTCAAGATGATATGGTGCTTTTTAATGATGGTCGTCTTGGTTATATTGATGGAAACAATGTTGTTTCTGGAGCTGGTGCATTTAGCTTCACCGGTATATTTGACGACCTTTGGGCCATGCCTAAGCTCTTTAATGATTCATTTTATGGAACTTTCTTATTACAAGAGGGAGTTCAGTACTCTAGCTATAAATATGATGGTGCCGATATAAAAAATGATGTTACATCAAATATACAGGGTGATATTAAGGATATTCAGACATCAAATAATACAGGCTGTATACATTACGTAAACGAAGAGATCCATTGTTATGGTAACAATACTTACGGACAAATTGGCCCAGACCTAGGAACTGGTATATCACTACGTGAACTTGAACTTCCTTCATTAGAATAAATAGTTTGACTGGTTTTATTTTGGTTTGGTATATCTAACTTCATCTTCAAGGAGTTAGATATGAAATTGTTTTTACTAGGGCTTTTTCTAAGTTTTAACGTATCTGCATCAACAGTTTACCTCAAAGACGTAGGAGTGATGGGCTTTGCCAGCCACGATCTCTTTGAGTGGGATGCTAAAAATGAGCGCAACCTCGAGAATGGCAGACTCGATCTTTCAAGTTTCTTTGATCACCCTGAAAAAAGTTGGAAAAAGGGTGGGAATCCTAAAAACGCACAGAATGCTGCTGTTTGGTCTGTTACAAAACACTTTGTAAAAAAATATAAAGAGCTTTTAAAGTCAGGCCTTGATGAGGTCAGTGCTCGTAGAGAAATCACTGCTTACTATCATCAACTTGTAAAAGAATCTTTTGAGCGCTTCACCGGTCTTTCGTTTCCTGAAGTAGGAATGAATGAAGACGTGACGGATCTTGAGCAGGCCTGTATGCGTGGTCTACATGATATCCTTCCGGGAAAAATCAAACTCTATCGACCAATCTTTAAAGAGTTCGACTTAACCAATGCTCTTACTGCTAAAACAGTTTTAAATGAAAAAGAAATGAATCAAGTGATCCCTTACTATGATGGGAAATATGATGAAGCCTATCTTCATGTGAAGATTCCATTTTCAAGAAAGGTCATTGATCTCAATAAAATTGACGGTGACTTTATTAAGAAGTTTTCTCCTTGGACTCAAGAAGAAATGCTAGCTGACTTAGGTCGTGCAGGTAGAGGGGAGATCGCCCTAGGTGATGTCTTTTTTATGCATCACATCCACGAATTATTCTCCAAAGGAATTTGTCCACAAGGATTAATGCCGCAAGTTGCTTGCCACTAGTCTATAAAAAATACCAATTCCTCTGGTCGTTTTATTTGTGTTCTTTTATAAGAAAGACCCATGAAACAAAAATTTTCAAACGACATTAAAAGTTAACATAACCAAGGCCCGCTATACGGGCCTTTTTTTTTGCCATCAGGAGAGTTTATGAAATTAATTGCATTAAGTTTAATCCTACTTTCGTCTTCAGCATTTGCTTCAACTTGCTTTACTCGAATTGATTCGGACTTGGGTTTAAAGCTTTCTAAGGAGATTTGTTTTAACTCAGCTTTGGTGGAAAAGGGAGTTGCTTATGTGAGTGCTTCTTTTGATGGTGTTCAGAAAATGAAAAAGATTGTTGTGGGTCAGGGAACGAAAACTTCTAGAGGAGTCGTTTATAAGCTTGAAGATTTTGAGGCGATCTATACCTCAGAGCATCCGGAGTGCTCTCGCGCTTTAGAGGCCCATGTTCATGTGGAGATGAGGGTG
>DATGND010000322.1:0-5189 GCA_035306925.1 Bacteriovoracaceae bacterium
AGAATGAGCTGGATGGTTTTATCGATGACAACTCCCATGATATATCTCGTGCCAATCATTTTTTTATTCAACAAAAAAGCGATCTGCGTCTTGATAGTAAAAACTCTCTTATTCTTCGAACAGGGCAATCTCGCTATAATAGAGAACTTCACACACTTTCTACCGGGGTTAATCATTATCTAGGAGTGGTCACTCAAGTTGACTTCTATTTGGATCATAGAAGTAAAGGATCTCATTTTATCTTGGGAACGGGACTTGATCATGAGGACTTTGAAATTGATCGAGACTTTGAACGAAGTAATACATTAGCTTCTGGTTATTTCTCTCATAAGTTGTCTCATCATATTTATGAGTTCTCTTATGGAGCAAGATTTGATCACCATCAGCGCTTTGGTGATCTTTTCACTTACTCCGTTTCTCCTGCTTTAAACTTAGGGGATGTTCATCTGAACTATCTTTATGCCACTGGCTTCAAGGCGCCAAGTCTTTATCAGCTCTATGGGCCACCTATTTATGGTTTCCCTGTAGGGAATCGGGATTTGGAAGCAGAAGAAAGTGTTTCTCATAGTGTGAATTTTTCCTGGGCAAGTAAGCTGGGAGAGTTGAATGCTAGTCTCTTCAGTAATCAGTACAAAGAGTTGATTACTTATTCGATGCTTGGTTATCTTAACCAAGAGGACTTTAAAGTAGAGGGAATAGAACTAAGCTTTAAAAGTATTATTAATGAGTGGAGTTTCAGACCATATTTTACCGTCCTTCATTTTAAAGATAATGAATCTCATCTTCTTCGCCGCCCAGAGAATTTCTGGGGATTAGACCTCTCCTGGCAGGCAACTCACGCTTTAAACATTTGGTCCAAGTTTGAGTATCGTGGAAAAAGTTTTGATAATGATGAGAATGGAGAAAAGGTAAAACTCAGTAGTTATGAGAAGGTCGATGTTGGTGTGAGCTATAGCTGGAGAGAGCAAGTATTATCACTAAAAGTTCAGAATCTTTTTGATAGAGATTATGAACAGGTATATGGAATGAGTGTCATGCCAAGAAGTTTTATGATTGAATGGAGTGGAAGAATATAATTATTTTTTAAAACAGCAGGAACCACCATAGTCGCCCTCGTGCTCTTCAATTTCCTCAATGAGAGAATCTTTGTAGGCCTGAATTTCTTCCTCACTAAGACCTAATGAGTGAGAAAGAGTATCAGAGAGGGTAGGGTTTAGAATTTGGATATCAAGTCCCATTTCTTCGAGGCTAAAGGCCAGGGCATAAGCCTGGTCCATTTGATCTAGATCAAATTCCTGAAGGATAGAGCCACTGTTCTGTTCGAGGACCTGAATTTTTAACTTTTCTTTACCCATGGGCCAATGGTAGAAAGCTTTGATCCTGATGTCAAAGGAAGCATGATGGGGCTCATATTTTGGATTGATGAAAATACTTTTGCTACAAACTTGGTAGAACGTGCACTTAAGGGGCAAGGGGTTGATTTTTATACAGTTAAAGATGCTAAGGACTTTTCATATCTCATAGAGGATCTTAAACCCCAAATAGTTGTTATTGATTCCCAAACGGCCCTTAAGGATATTGAAGTCTTCAAAAAGCAGTTTGAGCAAACTCAGAGTTTTTTTAATGCAAAAATCGTAGTGATTGAAGGAAATGAGGAATTAAGCTTCTTGGGTGATCAGGTGAAGGTTCTTCAACGTCCTTTTGATCCATTTAAATTAAAAGAATTCTTTTCCCAAATCTAGTTTGGGCTTATGCTTTAAAGCATGGATAATGACAAACATCTTATTTGGATTGCTCTGGCTTTAGGGATATTAATCTTCGGACTTACTGTTTACTTTAGAAGCGGGGCTTTCTAAGTTTTCTTTTACCTGTGGTCTTCTTTCAGACTGAGAGATAAAAAAACTACTTAATCTTTTATCAATAACAGACAGTAAAACATCCACCAGCTCATGATAGTGAGTATGGATCCATTGCGCAGAGAAATGATTGGGAACTTCTAGTAAAAGGACATTATGAGAGATAATCAGTGGTTTAATATTTTTAAACCATTGATGGTGGATCTCTGGTCCTAAAATGTCACAGAGTTGTTCTGATAAAATAGACCAAATATAAGAAGCCTTAACAACCGGATGAGCAAGATTAATGTTTTTATCATTTAACTTAGTCTGCTTACCAGGCCAACGATTCTTTAAACTTGATTTCTTTTTAATCACTCTAGTTTTTTTCATGGGACAAAAAGCTTAGTGATTTTTATTCACAGATACAAGCTCTTTTTAAAAATTAAATTAATTTTTCCCATTCTTTAGATTCATCAGGTGCTAATACATATTGATTAAGACCTAAGTTTTTAAAAATAAAATCAGGAACTCTTATACGATAAAAAATTCCTTGCTCATGACTGGTCATCTTAATGATGTTGGCATTGGCACGGACTTTAGATTGGGCTTCACCATCCTCATAAGGAATGAAAAGGTCGTAATGGTCCTGCTGAGATAAGAAGAAATTAATAATATGGTTTCTTAAATTTTTAATATCTTCTTCATCAAAACTAGAAATAAGAAATGAATCCGGATAATTTCTCATGATGATGCGGGCCCGTACAGGATCATTGAGAAGATCTTTTTTATTAAAGACAATAAATTGTTTCTTATCTCCTAACCCTAATTCGGATAAAACTTCTTTAGTAACCTTAAGATGTTTTTGGTAGTTAGGATCAGAAATATCACAAACGATAACTAAGAGATCTGCTTCTTGAGCTGACTCCAGAGTGGTTTTAAAACCTTCGATTAAGGTGTTTGGTAGATTGGAAATAAAACCAACCGTATCAATCATAATCATCGGTGGCTTAGAGTCCGGGTTAAGCGTTCTAAAGGTCGAATCAAGTGTTGCAAACAACTTATTCTCTTCTAATACATTCACGCGACAAAGGCGGTTCATGAGAGAAGACTTTCCAGCATTGGTATAACCAACGAGAGCTGCCGTTACCGCCTGATTTTGGCGTTTCTTTCTCTGTTGTTCACGGGAACGCTGAACTTCTACTAATTGTTTTTTGAAGAACTCAATACGCTCTCGAACCATACGACGGTCAAGTTCAAGTTGTTGCTCTCCTTCTCCTCCAACGGCGCGACCTCCTCCTCGTTGTTTAGTGAAGTGTCCCCACATGGAAGTCAGACGAGGAAGAAGGTATTGAAGACGAGAGATTTCAATTTGAATCTTCGCCTCACGTGTGCGGGCATGATGAGCAAAAATTTCCAGAATAACGGTATTGCGATCGACCACTTCAAATCCTGTGATCTTTTTGATGTTTCGGACTTGAGAAGCTGTTAGTTCAAAATCAAAAACTAAAAGATGAGATCCCTCATCTCGGGCAAGCTCAGCAATCTCTTTTAGTTTTCCTTCTCCCAGCATCGTTGCTGGATCAATGAACTTTCTATTCTGAACATATTCCTCTCCATCAATAACTCCCAATGTACGAAGAAGTTCCCGTAACTCTTTCAGGGAATTATTAGTTTCAAGTTCAGTTGCGTGATGTTCAAACTTATCACACACGATAGAAACCAGGCTCGCTTTTTGGCCTAGAGGAAGTTTGAAGTCTTCGGCGTTCATTTAAGCTCCACTTGAATATTATCAAGAAGACGAGTTGTACCCATGCGGTAAACAGCAAGGATAGTTATTCTTGAAGAATGGGAAATGTCTTCACTAAGAGTGAGGTGATCTCTCATCGTCAGATAGTCCCAGTCGGAATCAGTTAATTGATTATTGATATAATCTTGGGCCAGTTCGATATTCGAACTTTTCCCATCTAAAATGCGTTCAATCTCTCTGAGGGTCTTTATAATATGAAGAGCTTTTTCTTTTTGTTCAGCAGAGAGATATTGATTGCGGCTTGAAAGGGCAAGCCCCTCAGGTGATCTTTTAATAGGCAATCCTACAACTTCGATGGGAAGCTTTTCCTGCTTTACCAAAAGAGAAATGACGGCCCATTGTTGATAATCTTTTAACCCAAAATAAGCCTTGGTTGGCTTCATAAGGTCAAAAAGACGATAGACCACAGTTGTTACTCCATCAAAGTGTCCAGGCCTGATGGCCCCCTCTAAAATTTCTGTGATATTGCCTGAGACTTTTATCGTTTCACTGAAGCCTCGGTAAACCTCATCAGTTGATTGAGGTGCAAAAACAACAACTGTTTTATTAGTGTGTAACTGAAGTTCTTTTTCAATGAGTAAAAGATCGTTTTCCAGAGTTCGTGGATAGCGATCAAAATCTTCGGTTGGCCCAAACTGTTTGGGGTTAACGAAGATAGAAAAATAAACCACATCAAAGTCACTGAGTGCTTGATGGAGAAGAGAGATATGTCCTTCATGAAGATTTCCCATGGTAGGAACAAACCCCACTTGCTGATGAGTGGTACGAACTTTTTGTAGTTCTTCTAAAGTTTTAACAACTGTTAGCATAATGAAGAACCTTCAAACCAATTGGCAAGCTTTTCACCAACACCTGTTTTAGTAAGAGGAACTGGTCCAATCGTTTTCTCAATAGTTACAAAAAAATAGGTTCCACCTTCTGTCTGGAAACCTTGAACATCTTCGCTTCCCACTAGTCCATTAGAAACTTTATTTCCAACCATCAGGTCAACGGGTTTGCGATTCATTTTTTCTCTGAAAACTTCTTCGGTCGTTTGGGTTTCAGCAGCAAAGCTGACCACCTTTTGATGAGGTTTTTTAAGAGTTAAAACCTCTTTTAAAATATCTGCTGCTTGCTTGTAGTGAAGAGCAGTGGTCATTGTTTCTTTTTTGATTTTGTCCGTAGCCGGATCAAACTCAATATCAGCAATAGCGCCGGTTGATATGTAAATATCAGCTTCCGGGAAAAACTTTACTGCATGATTACGCATGATCTGAGTTGTTGGAGATTTAATGATTGTAATATGAGGATGAAGTAACAAATCATTAACTTCACTGGTGCATTGATGACCGGTGAGTAAAATAACTTCATGTCCACGTTTTAAAAATTCTTTGGCGACGGCCATACCCATCTTACCGCTGGAAGGATTGGTAATGTATCTTACAGGGTCAATGGGAGCAGCGGTAGCTCCGGCCGTAATCACGGCCTTCTTATGAGTTTTAAGACCAGGTGTTAAGGTATTAATGAGCTCAATAACAGCATTAACTTCAGGAAACTTTCCTTCA
>DATGND010000323.1:0-2742 GCA_035306925.1 Bacteriovoracaceae bacterium
AAACGATCAAAATTAAGAATTAACTCTTTTGTTTGCTTGTTACTTTTCTTAGAATCAATATGATCTGAAGCTGAATGAGGTAAGCTAAGTTTCTTTTTAAGCTTAGCTTTTAAAATCAGAAAGCGATCTGAGAGTTCAGAAAGCTTTAAACTAATACTGGCCTTTAATTCTTCGAAGCGACTTTCTGAGATGTAATCAAGATCCTCTGGTTTTGATTGATCCTCATCAGGGATTTGATACTGAGGGTTGGTAATATCCGGCTGAGATGAGTCCTCCTCATATTCCAGTGTCTCATCAGCTTCAGCGCGACGCTTGGATAATTTTGATTTAATGAAGTCTTTGATTTTATTTATCATTAATTCATTGTCATCAAAATCCGGGTCTTGTGCAAGAGCATAACAGTAGAAAATATGACTGATCGTTTTTGTCTGAATTTGAAAAACAAGCTTTCACTGTACTTTAAAATGAGAGCTTCATTATAATTGGTTAACAACATTTAATTTGAAAGGATGAAAAATGTCTGCCAACGATTCTCAAAAAGAAATTCCATCAATTGCTGCTGCCATGTTTTATGGCGAAATCTTAGAGGATGAGGTTTTCCCTTTCCCTAACTTGGATGAGGCACAAGTAGAAATGGCCAAGGCCATGATTGATGCTGTTGATAAATTTGCTCAGGATTCTATTGACTCTGCAAAGTTTGATAAAGAGGCCAAAATTCCTGATGAAGTATTACAAGGGCTAGCGGCTTTGGGACTGTGCGGACTAGGAGTTGATGAAGAGTATGGAGGTCTGGGCCTTGATACAACTCTTTATGCGAGAGTTTTCTCTCAGGTAGCAGGAATTGACGGAGCTATTGCAACGACTTTAGGAGCTCACCAGTCAATCGGATATAAGGCCCTTATGAACGATGGTAATGAAGAGCAGAAAGCAAAATGGTTACCACGTCTGGCTTCAGGGGAAATTTTTGCAGCTTTCTGTCTGACAGAGCCTGGATCAGGGTCAGATGCTTACTCCATTAAAACCAAAGCTGTTAACAACAACGATGGTACATATACACTTAATGGTCAAAAACTTTGGATTACCAATGCCGGTTTAGCTGATTTCTACACTGTATTTGCTAAAACCGATCATGTGGAAAATGGCGAAACCAAAGAAAGAATTACCTGCTTTATCGTGGAAAAGGATATGGAAGGTGTTTCTTTTGGTGAGAAAGAAGACAAAATGGGAATCCGTGCTTCTGAAACACGCGCCGTTTACTTTGATAACGTAAAAGTCCCTGCTTCAAACATCATTGGAGAGCCAGGTAAGGGATTTAAAATTGCTATGAAAGTTCTCAACACTGGACGTCTGTCTCTTGGATCAGGTTCAGTGGGTGGAATGAAAATGATTTTAAAAATGGCCGCCGCCCAGGCCAATACTCGTAAGCAGTTTGGTGACTATATTGCTAACTTTGGTCTTATTCAGGAAAAGCTAGCAACCATGGCCGCTAATATTTATGCTTCGGAGTCTATGGTTTATATGACAACCGGTAAGATCACTAAAGGGATGACTGATTTCTCTCACGAGTCAGCTATCTGTAAAGTTTATTGCTCCGAGAAGCTTTGGGATACAATCGATAAGGCCACTCAAATCGCAGCGGGTAATGCTTATATGAGAGAGTATCCTTATGAGCGTATTATGAGAGACTGCCGTATTAACCTTATCTTCGAAGGAACAAACGAAATTCTTCGTATCTTCAACGCTCTTTCTGGTCTGAAAGGTCCATCTGATAACCTAAAAGAACTAGGGAAAATTGCCGATGTTTCCAAGGCCCTTAAAGACCCTATCAAGTCAGTAGGAATTCTTTCTGATTTTGCGAAGAAGAGAATTTCAAAATATATCGGGTCAAAAACTCTTACGAAGGTTCACCCTGATCTTGAGAAGCATGGCCACGAATTTGTTACTGCCTTGAAAGACTTCGCGATTGCTGTTGAAAACACCATCATTAAGTACGGTAAGAACATCATTGGAAACGAGTTGGCACAACTTCGTATTGCTAACATGTCTATCGAGCTTTACGCCCAAATTTGTGTACTCTCTCGTACAACATCAATTTTAAATAACTCTTCGGTATCAGCAGAAGAAAAAGAGTATGTGAAGAATCTTACAGATTTTATCTGTAAAAACTCTCGTGCTACTTTCAAAACAAACCTTAAACTTCTGAGCTCTTCAACAGATGCTCTTATTCCAAAAATCTCAAAAGTTGTGAGTAAGAATGAAGGATTCGGTTTTGATATCATCGATTTCTAAAGGACTAATGGCCTCTCTTTTGGGAGGCCTTTTTCTTTTTTCCTATAGCTGTTCTTCGGTCAAGAAGGACGAGGCTAAAAAAATTTCTAAAAAACAACCGAGAAGAAGTGAGAAGAAAATTAATGTAGGACCTACGGTCCCTAATACTTCTTTTATCGATAAGACTAAGGAATATGGATTAAGTAATATCCATGCAATTGCTTTTAATGCAGTCGATATCAACCAGGATAAACTAACGGACCTTGTAGTTCTTCCCAATTTTTACGGACGACCACAATTTTATATTTTCAATAGAGCTAATCACAAGTTCGAACTTTGGGATCATGATCCTTTGCCGACGGACTTTAAGGCATCTTTTGTGGTTTTTGAAGATCTCAACCGTGATGGACTGGTTGATTTAGTCAGCGGAGTTCTTAATCAAAAATCAGAAATTACCCAAGTCCCCTTAAAAAT